>NZ_AQOD01000060.1 GCF_000513715.1 Salinivibrio socompensis S35 | reverse complement strand
TCTGTCGTGTTATCGAGCGAGACGGCATCTTCGCTATCATCTTCGTTATCATCTTCTGATAAATCGATCTCTTGGCTGAGATCCAGCTCTGGCTCATCGGCAAGGGCTGAATCAAATAATGCATCATTCGGTGCTTGCTCTTCCGAATCTTCGGTCGTGTCAGGACTCTCGTCCGCGGTAGCAGTGGTATCACGCTCCACGTCCGTCTCTGATTCACGTGTTGACTCGGGGGCTTCCTCAGACGACGATTCGGAGCCGGACTCACCGGCGAGCAAGGCATCGATATCATCAACATCACTGTCGTTACCTTCTTCCAGAGCTTTCGCCCACTCAGCGCAAGCGCCTCATCCGCGCTCATTTCCTCTTCCGGTTGTTCTGCGTCGTCGGCGGACGTGTCGGTATCAGCGGGCGGTGTATCCGCTAATTCATCTAACGCACGCTCCATGTCCTCTAGCCCAATGGCGTCGTCACTGGTTGGTGCGACGCTGGATTCATTTCCAGACATGTCATCCAGTTCATCGTCAAGATTGAGGTCATCGAGGTCGGTGTCATCACCAAATGCCACATTCTCATCGCCACGATCATCCTCAGTGATCTCTAACTCATCGTCAGATTGGTCCGGATCATTCTCCTCTTCCTGCTCATCTTCCGGATCGGGCACCATGATAACCGGCATATCATCCAGCTCATCATGGTCCAGTGATGCGGGTTCGTCACTCTCTTCGTCTTGTTTCTTACGGCGAGCGAGGAAGAAGAAAATCCCACCCGCAATTAATGCACCAGGGATAATCGCCAACATGGCAAGCAATAGTGGATTATCTAGTAGCGAATCGACCGCAGAGGGTGGCTGAGTTTCTTGTTTGGCCTGCTGCTCCCGCTGCTGCTCTAGGAACGCACGTATTTCCTGATTCAACTCGTCATCACTGCTCATTTTTTCTTTCAGCGCATTCAGTTCGTACTGAACTTCGGATAAGCGCACTTTGAGCACATGATTACTCTCAACTAAGCGGGTCATTTCTTGATCTGACGATTGCAGCTGCGATTGCAACGTCTCCACGACTTCAGGTTGTGGTGCATCGGCCTCGCTAGGTTCAGAATCTGGTGCCTGTTCTGTTTCTGAGGCACTTTGTGGCGATTCCGGAGATGGTGGTTCTGGCTCAGCGCGCGCAGGGTCTTGAACCTCAGGCTGGGTAACTTGATCACTCAATGGCGTGGCATTTTGCGCTTGCTTACGTGCATCATCAATTTCTAGACGATTAACAACGTCTTGCGTACTTTCTCGTTCGATTTGCGCCAAGGTTGGCATCGCGAGTGTACTGCCTGGCTGCAAGCGGTGAATATTATTGTTGGCAAACGCATCGGCATTAAGACGGAAAATCGCGCCCAGTGTTTGGTAGACACTGACTTGCGTGTTAGGACGCATCTGGGTTGCAATCGACCACAAGGTTTCGTTTGCACCTGTTGGGCCATATTGCTGCGCGGATTCCACTCCAGGCGGTTGTTGGACGGATGACGACTCGGCCGTCATTTCCTCTTGCGGACCTAGAATACGAATCGCCGCTTCAACCGGAACGGTCGACACACTGACGAGACTGATCGCCAACAATCCCACGACGGCAATAAGATGCCGCCTAATCGTGTGCGAGGTTGTCGTCAATCGAATTTGAGAAGAAGACTGTTCACTTTGCTGTGCGTTGGACACACCCGCACTCCCTATGGCAGAAATGGCCTCACTAAATATCTAACTATATCGGAAGCCATGCGAAAAACTGTAGTTTGATGATATAAAAGTGTGTTGTGCGATCAAACTGTGGGCGCTCTGCCTCAGTTTTGTCTCAATAATAAGGCCACAACACGCCGAACATTGCCACTCTTGCACATTCAGCTTGCAATTTTAGTGCCTAAAAAATACCCCATCAACGGATGGGGTAGCAATCAACCTTGGGCAATGGCGCGCTTACCATCACTCTATCTGACCCATTGATAAAGAGTCAGTGAATCCTTTACAGATAATCACGCACTAGCACTTCAGCAATTTGCACCGTATTGGTCGCTGCGCCCTTGCGTACATTGTCGGCCACCACCCATAGGTTTAAACCATTTGGGTGACTAATGTCGTTCCGAATCCGTCCAACAAGCACCTTGTCAGATCCCGTCCCTTCTTTAACTTGTGTCGGGTACGTTTCACCTTCAAAGACTTCAATATGTTCATGCTGGTTGAGGATCGCCATCGCCTCTGTCGCGTCAATGGGTTGACGGCACTCTAGATGCACCGCTTCGGCATGGCCATAAAAAACCGGCACACGGACACAGGTTGGGTTAACCCCAATCATCTCATCGGCGAAAATCTTTTGCGTTTCCCACACCATTTTCATTTCTTCTTTGGTGTAGCCGTTATCCATGAACTGATCAATCTGCGGCAAGCAATTGAAGGCGATTTGTTCGCTATATAGCGACGGTTCCGCATCTTGGCTATTGAGTAGTTTTACCGTTTGGCCCGCGAGCTCGTCGACGCCCGACTTTCCTGAACCTGATACGGATTGATAGGTAGACACATTAATACGTTCAATCCCCACGGCATCATAAATGGGTTTTAATGCGACCAGCATCTGAATCGTTGAGCAGTTTGGATTGGCAATAATATTACGATTACGAAAATCACCAATCGCAGCTGGATTCACTTCCGGTACCACCAGCGGCACATCGAAGTCATAGCGGAATTGCGAGGTATTATCGATCACCACAACACCGGCTTCTGCGGCAACGGGGGCCCACTGTGCGGACGTTTGTGCGCCTGCCGAAAACAGGCCGATTTGAACTTGGGTCCAGTCAAAGGTATCGACGTTTTGCACACGCAAACTTTCGCCTTTGAAGGTGATGGTTTCACCAGCACTGCGCTCGCTGGCAAGCAGGTGGAGAGTGCCAATAGGAAAATCGCGCTCTTCTAAAATGTCGATAATGGTACGGCCTACCGCACCTGTTGCGCCCAAAACCGCAACATCAAATGCTTGTGTCATGCGTGCTCCTCAATACTAAAGCCCAGCTTAGCCAGCGACTGTAACCCGAAATCAGCATGTCCGGCTACCGTGATCGCACTGTACTCACGCCGATCCCAATAATTTTTTCTTAATTGGTCAAAGGCTGTACGCTGTGCCTGCTTGTTCTCTCCGGCTTGTGTCATCGCACGGCGAAAATCACTGTCGTCGCGACGAATATCGTAAACAAGCTGGGTTAACGCCATGAGATCAGACTGCTGCCAAGGGACGGCTAATCGCACATAAGATGGGGGCTGTCGGCAATAGATCGGCGGCGTCGGCGCGCTGTGGTAACGATAAATGTTGGCACAAGGCATTAAACACCATGGTCGTACCGCGTGCTTTTCCTTCCAATCCATAACCAGCGATATGTGGCGTTGCAAAGGTTAGGCGTTCGACCAAAGCAAGATCGACCTCAGGCTCATGCTCGTATACGTCCAAAACAACATCAATATCACGTCGTTCCAGACGTGCTTTAAGCGCTTCATTATCAACAATCGGGCCGCGTGCGGCATTAATCAAGATGCTTCCCGGCGCCAGTGCGTTTAGTCGATCGTTATTCATCAGGTGATAGGTAGGATGATCGCCGGTCGACGTCAGAGGCGTGTGGAAGCTCACCACATCTGACTGCGCAATCAGAGTGTCGATATCCACCATGTCAGCAAGATCCTCTCGTGCCTGGCGCGGCGGATCGCAGAGTAAGGTTTTAATGCCAAGTGCAGCTAAACGCTCAGCGAGATAACTTCCGACGTGACCGACACCGACAATACCGACTGTTCGGTCGGTCAATTTAAATGCTTGCTGTTGGGCCAACACCAATAAGGCACTGAGCACATATTCCGCCACTCCAACTTTGTTGCAGCCCGGCGCAGCGTGGCATACACGCCTTGTGCTTGCAATGCATCAAAATCAAGGTGATCTTCCCCCGCGGTTGCCGATCCCACAAAGCGCAATGACTCAGCGTCTTTAATTAGCGCGTGGTTCACCTGAGTAACACTACGTACCAAAAGCGCATCGGCATCTTGAATATCGTCAGCACTAATGGCGCGGCCAGGTAAAGCGACGACATCACCTAACTGGCTAAACAAGGTCTGGGCGTAGGGCATGTTTTCGTCTACAACTATTTTCACGGTCGGCATCCTGTTATCAACGTAGCGTACGAGCGCTGCAAAATAACGCCCATTCTATCGCTCTGCATGCGAGAAAACACCCACGAAACAATGCACGCTTTCACTCAAGCCCAACGAAAAAAACCCGGCCGTAGCCGGGTCAGTCCAGGATCTGAAGCGACCATTAACGGCTCTCATCGATAATGGCTCCTGTCTGATAGCAGGATATCTCTGCAAACCTGGGAATAGGCGCGGGATTAGCCGCGATATTTTTCAATCACCAAGGTGGCATTGGTGCCGCCAAACCCGAAGCTGTTTGACATCACACGAGTAAGTGCTTGCTCACGTGGCTGAGTCACAATATCTAGCC
Organism: Salinivibrio socompensis S35; assembly: GCF_000513715.1. Classification (GTDB taxonomy): domain Bacteria; phylum Pseudomonadota; class Gammaproteobacteria; order Enterobacterales; family Vibrionaceae; genus Salinivibrio; species Salinivibrio socompensis. Next base: position 28,174 of record NZ_AQOD01000060.1, on the reverse strand, counting down.
CATCAGCGGCCGGATCCAAGTTATCAACATTGATACTTGGCGCGACAAAGCCGTGCTCAAGCATTAGCGTCGAGTAAATGGCTTCATGCGCCCCAGCCGCACCGAGTGCGTGACCGGTCATCGACTTGGTCGCCGAAATGGCAGGGCTCTTACCAGCAAAGACTTCTTGGATGGCACCGAGTTCTTTAACATCACCGACTGGAGTTGAAGTACCGTGGGTGTTGATATAATCCACCTCGCCATCAACATCTTGCATCGCCATGTTCATACAGCGCATCGCCCCTTCCCCGGATGGCGCGACCATATCATAGCCGTCAGAAGTTGCACCATAACCGACAATTTCACCATAAATGGTGGCACCACGCGCTAGCGCATGCTCAAGCTCTTCAACCACCAGCATACCGCCACCACCAGAAATCACGAAACCATCGCGATCGGCATCATAGGTACGTGACGCTTTTTGTGGATCATCGTTGTATTTAGTTGATAGGGCGCCCATGGCGTCAAACATCATGGTCAGCGACCAATCAAGCTCTTCACCGCCACCAGCAAAGACGACGTCTTGTTTACCTAACTGAATAAGCTCAAGCGCATGACCAATACAGTGTGCCGACGTCGCACAGGCGGAGCTCATGGTATAGTTGACCCCTTTAATTTGAAACGGGGTCGCCAAGCACGCAGAGACCGTGGATGACATAGTACGTGGCACCATATAAGGGCCGACGCGTTTTACACCTTTCTCGCGTAAGGTATCAACCGCGGTGACTTGGTTGACCGATGACGCACCTCCTGAACCGGCAACCAGGCCCGTTCTCGGATTAGAAACTTGCTCAGGGGCTAAGCCTGAGTCTTCAATCGCCTGCTCCATAGCCAAATAGGCGAAGCCAGCCGCGTCCCCCATAAAGCGCATTTTTTTACGATCAATATGGTCGGCTGGGTTAAGTTTGAGATCCCCCCAAACATTGCTACGCAGTTTCATATCTGCAAACTGCTGAGAGAAGTTAATGCCAGATTTTCCCGCTTTGAGCGACTCCAGCACTTCTTTGACGTTGTTACCAATACTGGAAACAATCCCCATGCCTGTAATGACAGCTCGTTTCATGATTCTTTCCTAGACGTTAATTTCGCAGTGGATGATAGCGTTTTTAAAGCTGATAAGTGGTCAGCTTTCCTTTCTATCAGTACAATTTCCATCTTCTCTTTCCTGTGTATGAGGCATTTGTGAGCACTCCCTCAATCGACCATGCAAAAATCAGCTGGAATGATACAGGTACGCCTGTGGCTGATCAGTTCGACGACGTCTACTTTTCCAATCACGACGGCTTGGCTGAGACTCGCTACGTGTTTCTGGCGCAAAACCAGTTGCCCGAACGTTGGCACACGGCATCCGCGTCACGCTTTGTGATCGCAGAAACCGGATTTGGGACCGGACTAAACTTTCTCGCCACATGGCACACCTTTGACCAATTTCGCCATGCTAACCTTGATAGCACCGTCACGCACCTCCACTTTATCAGTTTTGAAAAGTATCCCTTGACCGTAGATGATCTCGCGCGTGCGCATCAAGCATGGCAAGAGCTTGCGGTATACGCTGAACAGCTTCGCGCCCATTACCCCTTACCGCTAGAGGGTTGTCAACGTATTGTATTCGCTCAAGGTCAGATTACACTCGATTTATGGTTTGGGGATATTAAAGATTGGTTACCACAAGTACCTACAGGTCAGGAAGGGATTGTTGATGCGTGGTACTTAGATGGATTTGCCCCGAGCAAAAACCCTGACATGTGGAACCAGGATTTATTTAATGGCATGGCAAGGCTTGCGCACGAACATTGCACCTGCGCGACTTTCACCGCAGCCGGCTTCGTGCGACGCGGACTGATCGACGCCGGCTTTGAGATGAAAAAGGTAAAAGGCTTTGGTCACAAGCGCGAAATGCTGGCTGGCGCTTTGCCTGCCCGCCAAGCCACTGCCAGCCACCCACCTTGGTATGCGCGCATCCCCGCCTCAAAAGCGGATGACATTGCCATTATTGGCGGCGGCATTGCTAGTGCAGCCTTGATTACCGCATTACTTCAACGGGGCAAGCAAGTCACGCTTTATTGCCAAGACCCGCACCCAGCGGCGGGCGCGTCAGGAAATCATCAAGGCGCAATTTATCCGCTACTCAATGGCAACAACGATAACTTGAGCCAATTTTTCGCACCGGCCTTTTTATTTTCTCGGCAGTTTATTCGCCAACATGCCGAGCGAGGTATCGCCTTTGAACACGACTGGTGTGGGGTCACCCAACTAGGCTATAACGAGAAAAGCGCCTCCAAGCTCGAGAAAATGCTCAACGGCGGCTTTCCTGAGCCACTGGTGATGCGTGTAAGCCAAGACGCAGTGACACAAAAAGTGGGAATAGAAACGGGGCATGCCGGCGTTTTTTATCCGCTTGGTGGCTGGCTCAGCCCACAACAGTTTACCACTGGCGTGATTGATGCCGCGCAAGAACAGGAGCAGTTTTGCGCTCACTTTGACTGCCAAGTCGAGACACTGACTCAAACCGATAAGGCTGGACACTAAACACCTCAATCGGTGATGTGTTCCATCAAAACGTGATTATCGCCAATGGCCATCAATCAAACCGCTTTGAGCAAACGGCGCCCCTACCCGTTTATCCGGTACGTGGTCAAGTCAGTCATGTCCCGACCAATGCCGATCTGAGTGCGCTCAATACCGTGTTGTGTTTCGAGGGGTATCTCACCCCTGCGAATCAGGCTGGCGAGCATTGTTTAGGGGCGAGTTATGGACGCAATAATGCAGACCTAGCATTCCAATCTGCCGATCAAGTTGAAAACCAGCAGCGCTTAACAGATTGCATTGATACCAATTGGGCACATCATGTGCCTGTTGCCAAAACAGGACGCGTGGGGGTGCGCTGTGCCAGTCGCGACCACTTGCCGTTTGTTGGCAATGTGTGTGACTACACGGCTCTGGTATCCGCCTACCAAAGCCTGCAAACAGACAAAGAAAAAGCGGGTTCGGTACCTATCTACCCCGGACTATTTTGCTTACTTGGGCTAGGCTCTCGTGGCCTCACTTCGGCACCGCTGGCGGCAGAAATCCTCGCCGCTCAGTTGTGTGGTGAGCCTTTACCCTTGTCTCAGTCAGTACTCGACACCCTGCACCCTGGACGAATGTGGGTCCGCAAGTTATTAAAAGGTAAAGCGGTGTAGCAAGCCGTCACCAATACATCGGTAAACACAACCAAGCCATCGTTAATGCGATGGCTTGATAATGACGAATACCACTGAGCGGGCATTGAAAGGATCTATATTGAGAATAGCTATATGAGAATAGCTATATTGAAGAGCTAGGCGTTTTTTTCAACTTGTTGCTGAAGCAAATCCCATAGCGCGCCGACTAGGCGTTGATCGCCTGGCGAAAGCTCACTCGCATTTTTAGACAGGCTGGTATCCACGCGCGCTTTTAATGACGCCACCTCATCGATGCCCTCTAACTCACAATCTGCTGCCGCAAGCGAGACGTGACCGCGTAAATAGCCACTCGCAAATAATTCATCGTCTGAGGCGGTATCAACCATCTCATCGATTAATGCCAAAATACGTGCTTCATAATCTTGAACTTTCATTTTATTAACCTTAGCTGGGCAACGTAAAGTCATCGGGCCCCAGAGCAGAGACACCGTAAAAGTCTCGCAAGGATATCAGAAAACGGCTTGGCGCGCACGGGCAAAGCCGGGCTTGCCTCTGCGCTAGATAAATAATCCATGACTTGCTGACGAACTTTATGCGCAAAGGCATGGCGATCGGGTTCCACGCCACTTACGTTGTCGCAACTCACTTGAAAACGAAAACCACAGCTTGCAGCAAGGATCCACTCAATCGCTTGTGGCTTTACTTCGACTGCCTCAAACGCCGCTTGGGTGTGCGCATCTCGGCCATCGGGCTGATACCAATAACCATAATCTTCCAGCTGACGACGCTTTTCACCGGCAATGGTCCAATGTGCAATTTCGTGCAGTGCCGAGGCAAAAAAGCCACGCGCAAAGATCACCCGGTGATGCGGGTGGTTCTGATCCGCAGGTAAATAAATGGGTTCATCGCCACCGAGCAAGAGTTCGGTGTTATATGCCGCTAGAAAGGTATGGTTAAACAGTCGGATTAAATCGTGATAATCATGGGTCATAGTGAAGAATTACAAACATGCCCGCCAGCGAATGGCGGGGAGAGTTAATCAATAATAATATAAAAATGAGGCCGTTGCTTAGCAGAGACGTTATTAACCGCCGACTTGCCCGCGATGGCGGAGTAAGTGATCCATCAGCACAATCGCCACCATGGCTTCGGCAATCGGCACCGCACGGATCCCCACACAAGGATCATGACGGCCACGCGTCACTACATCCGCCGATTCACCGTGAACATCAATACTCTTGCCCGGTACTGTGATGCTAGAGGTAGGCTTTAACGCCAAGTGCGCAACCAGCGGCTGGCCTGAAGAGATCCCACCAAGAATGCCCCCCGCATGGTTTGAGGCAAACCCGTCCGGGTGAATTTCATCGCGATGTTCACTGCCACGCTGATTGACGACGTCAAAACCATCACCAATTTCAACCCCTTTCACTGCGTTGATCCCCATCAGCGCATGAGCAATGTCGGCATCTAAACGGTCAAACACCGGCTCGCCAAGGCCCACCGGAAGGTTCTCTGCCACCACAGTGAGCTTAGCGCCAATGGAATCTCCGTCTTTTTTCAGCTGGCGGATCAGCGCATCCAATTCATCCAGTTTGTTCGCATCCGGGCAAAAGAAAGGGTTTTGCTCAACTTGCGCCCAATCGACGGTATCGATGGTGACCTCGCCCATTTGCGCCAAATAAGCACGCACTTGAATGCCGTGCTCTTGCGCAAGGTACTTTTTAGCCACCGCACCGGCTGCCACGCGCATGGCCGTTTCACGCGCCGACGAACGACCGCCACCACGATAATCACGGACGCCATATTTATGGTGATAGGTGAAGTCAGCATGCCCTGGACGAAACACATCTTTGATTTTGGAGTAGTCTTTTGAGCGTTGATCGGTGTTTTCAATCATCAAACCAATCGATGTGCCCGTGGTTTGGCCCTCAAACACGCCCGAGAGAATCTTGACTGTATCAGGTTCACGACGCTGCGTGGTGTACTTAGAGGTACCAGGCCGGCGGCGGTCCAGATCCTGCTGCATATCCGCTTCAGTAAGCTCAAGCCCTGGCGGGCAGCCATCAATAATGGCGCCTAACGCCACGCCATGGCTTTCTCCAAAGGTGGTGACGCGAAAAATTTGTCCGATCGTATTGCCTGCCATGCCTTCCTCTACTTACCCGATGAGCATTGTTATGTTTTTGCGTACTTTGTTAGCAATTAACCACAAAGCGACTAAAGACGCAAAAAAAACCATAAACCACAACCAAAGCGCTGCAACAAAAGTTACCTGCGCCAGACACAAACAAGCCAGCACGTGGCTGGCTTGTTTGTGTGTCAGTCCACGATGCTTCGATTAATCGCGATAAAGAGCAAACTCATCAGCACACGCCATGAGATCTTGGCGCGTCATCATAAAGACGCCATGGCCTCCCTGCTCGAACTCAAGCCAATGCAATGGCAAGTGGCCATATTGCTCTTGCATATGCACCATGGAGTTACCCACTTCACAAATCAGCACACCGTCTTCGCTGAGATAATCCGGCGCGTTAGCAAGCATTCGGCGCACCAATTTCAATCCATCCGTGCCCGCGGCGAGGCCCAGCTCCGGTTCATGGCGAAACTCATCCGGTAAGTCATCCATATCTTCCGCGTCCACATAAGGCGGATTGCTCACAATTAAGTCGTATTTATCTTGCGGCACATCTTTCAGTAGGTCGGAACGGATTGGGATCACCTGTTCTTCCAAACCATGATCCTGAATATTGATTTCGGCGACATCAAGCGCATCGGTGGAAATGTCCACCGCATCGATCTCTGCATCCGGGAAGGCATAGGCACAGGCTATCGCGATACAACCACTGCCGGTACACAAATCCATGATTCGGTTCGGTGCGTGTGGCAAAATGCCGGTAAACTCTTGTTGAATCAGCTCGCCTATCGGGGAGCGAGGCACCAATACCCGTTCATCCACAAAGAACTCTAACCCACAGAAGTAGGCTTTGTTGGTCAAATACGCGACCGGCGTTTTATCGTTAATCCGCGCAATTACACGCTCAACAATACGATGCTTTTCACTGGTGGTTAGGCGAGAAAAACGGGTTTCTGACGGCACATCAACGGGCAGATAAAGTGTGGGTAACACTAGCTGCACCGCCTCATCCCACGCATTGTCCGTGCCATGCCCGTAAAACAGCCCTGCCGCATTGAAACGACTGACTGTCCAGCGCAGCATATCTTGTAGCGTATGTAACTCACTGACCACTTCTTCAGTAAAAATCGTATCCACATTGGCCTCCATCGGCTTCATGCAATTTAGGGTCGCCCTTTGACGCCAGGTAAGTACAATAAGCAGCATTTTGAGTCGGCTGATTGTACAATGAGCCTATTACCTCGGAGACAGTTTTTCATGAGCCAAAAACCATCGATGACGGAAGAGGATTTGGCGCTATTCCGTGATGCCGTCAAAGGCGCAAAAAAGTTGAAGCAGGATACCATAAACCCGCCACAACGCCAGATGAGCAAGCCACGTAAACAGCGTCAGTTTGAGCGCCAAAGTAGCGATAATGCCTTTTATTTCTCCGATCAGTTTGAGCCACTTTTAACTGAATCAGGCCCATGCAATATGCACGGCAAGACGTCTCTAAATACGAAGTCAAACGGCTTCGTCGTGGCGTCTATGTGCCCGATATCTATTTAGATTTGCATGGCATGACCCAAACTGAGGCAAAGCGAGAGCTCGGGGCGATGCTCGCCGCGTGCGTCAAAGAGGGGACCGGCTGTGCCAGTGTGATGCACGGTATCGGCACAGGCATCCTTAAAGAGAAAATCCCCCTCTGGCTCGCCCAGCACCCCAGTGTGATGGCATTTCATCAAGCGCCACGCGAGTTTGGTGGCGATGCCGCCCTCTTGGTATTAATTGAAGTGCCTGATCGTTAGCGGCCGAGCTGACGCGGAGACATAAGGGTGTCCAGTGATGCCTGTTGCGTCGCCGTATCAACATCAATGATTGCCATAGCCGAGGTGGCGAACATCGGCGCCTGGCCCTCTTTCACCCACTCATTGGTCAAATAACCCACTAATGGCAAATGCGAGATCACCAAGATAACGCCAGGCTTTTCAACCTCTATCATGGCGCTTAAATATGCGTGGATCCGATCACTTTGTCCATAAGGGGTAATATCTTCTTCCGTGATGACCTCGTCAGCGATGGGTAACAAAGGCGCACATGCCTGCCATGTTTGCTGAGCACGCAAATAAGGACTGACAAGCACTTTATCCAGGGTCTGTCCTTCAAGCTGTTGATTGAGCCAGGTCGCCATTTGTTGGCTCTGTTGCTCGCCATGCGCGGTCAACCCGCGTTCGCTATCACTGGCCGCAAAAGCTTGTGCTTCGCCGTGACGCATTATGATCAATTTCATCGCGTTAATACCCACACTTCTATACTGAGATTGGCTGCATGCTACCAAGGTAAAACACCAAAGACCAAATAAGACATTTGCGACTCTGGTCACTGGTAGTCATACTTAACCTTAACTTATTTACTTTAAAAGTGAGTTGCTTGTGTACGTCAGCCCGAACGACAACAAACACTACCGTTATATCACGCTGCCTAATGCATTGCGTGTTTTACTGATCAACGACCCACAGGCTCATCGCAGTGCCGCTGCCCTGTCTGTCAATGTAGGGCATTTTCATGATCCGGTAGACCGACAAGGGCTCGCTCACTTTCTCGAGCACATGCTATTTTTGGGCACAGAGTCCTATCCAATGATTGGTGATTTTCAGCGATTTATCAGCCAACATGGTGGCCATAACAATGCTTGGACGGGCACCGAAAATACCACCTTCTTTTTCGATATTCGTCCCAATCAGTTTGCCCCAGCTTTAGATCGCTTCAGCGCTTTCTTTATTTCACCGCGCCTCGACACCGATGCCGTTGATAAAGAACGTCAATCGGTTGACGCAGAATATCGCATGAAGCTCAATGATGATGTGCGACGTATCTATCAAGTTCATAAAGAAACCATCAATCCGCTGCACCCATTTGCGAAATTTTCCGTCGGGAGTGTAGAGACATTGGCTGACCGCCAGAGTCAGTCGATACGCGAGGATTTGATCGCATTTTATCACGCCAATTACAGCGCCAATTTAATGACAGTCGCGCTAACTGGGCCGCAATCGCTTGATGATCTTGAGGCACTTGCCCAACAACATTTTGCCGCGATTGCCAATAATGATTATCCCGTGCTTACCATTAACGCGCCGCTAGTAACCAAAGCCGAGCGCCACCAATGGGTGACCATTGAGCCCCTCAAAGAAGTGCGCAAACTCACCTTGGCTTTCTCGGTGCCTGAAAGTCCTGATCAATATCGCACCAAGCCGTTATCTTACATTGCCCATATGCTCGGTTATGAAGGACCTGGCAGCCTGATGTCATTGTTAAAAAATAAGGGCTATATCAACACGCTTTCGGCAGGTGGCGGGATCAGTGGGCGAGATTTTCGCGAGTTTACGCTTGGCTTTGCGCTCACCGAATTGGGCCTGAGCCACATCGACGATATTATCACCCACGTTTTTCAGGCGATCGCGTTAATTCGACAAGAAGGTGTCCAAGCTTGGCGCTATCAGGAAAAACGACAAGTGCAGGAGTTGGCCTTCCACTATCAAGACTCGCTCCGTCCTATCGATACCGTCAGTCAGTTGGTGATGAATATGCATCATTATGCCCCAGCCGAACTCTTGTATGGAGATTATATGATGGCTAGTTTCGACCACGGGCAGATCCAAACCATGTTGCAGCATATGAGCGTCGATAACGTTCGCATCATGCTGGTGGCAAAAGGCTTTAGCCATGATCAGCAAGCAGACTGGTATCAAACGCCTTATTCCGTCAAACAGTTTTCAGCTAAGCAAATCGCGCAGTGGAAAACAGACTATATATCGCCAGCGCTCGCCCTCCCGGAGCCGAACCCCTACATTGCCGATGCACTGCATCCGCTCCCCGTTGATCCCGACCAAAGTGACGTACCACGCTTAATCGAGACACAGCCCGGTTTTCGACTCTGGCATGGCCAAGAGCCACACTTTCGCGTACCTAAAGGGCATGTCTATATTGCGATTGATAGCCCACATGCGGTCGCGACGGTTAAAAATATTGTCATGACTCGGCTCAGTGTTGAGATGCTCTTGGAAGCGTTGAATGAGCAAGCGTATCAAGCCGAAATTGCGGGCATGAATTACAATTTGTATGCCCATCAGGGAGGCGTGACACTCACCCTCAGTGGTTTTAACGACAAGCAGTCCTTGCTACTTAAGCTCATTTTGCATACGTTTACCCAGCGCAGTTTTAATCCAGAACGGTTTGAAACGATTAAAGGGCAGCTTAAACGAAACTGGGAAAATGCCGAGAAGAATAAACCACTCAGTCAGCTATACAACAGTATGACCGGCTTACTGCAACCCAATAATCCGCCGTATCACGCCCTTTTAAGTGCATTAGAGACAGTAAGATTGAGCGACCTGCCTGAATTTGTCGAGGCCATGTTCGCCACCCTCCATGTCGATATGTTTGTCTATGGCAACTGGCACCTTGACCATGCACAAACACTGGCAGAGACCGTTAAAGATGCTACGGGTGGAAGGGCAAGCTTATCAGGAGTCGGTACGACCGCTTACCTTGCTCGACGGTGTTGGCACCGTGAGTTATGAGCGTACACTGGGACACGCCGAGTCTGCGCTCTTGGTGTATTATCAAAGCGCGTCCACGGATCCAGAAGCCGTCGCCACCTATACGCTAGCCAACCACCTGATGTCATCCGCCTTTTTTAACGAGTTACGGACTAAACAACAACTTGGGTACATGGTCGGCGCCAATAATTTACCCCTCAATCGCCATCCTGGATTAATTTTCTATGTGCAGTCTCCATTGGCTGGCCCTGAGTTATTAATCGGGGCGATTGACGATTTTTTGAATGCTTTTTTTATGGTGCTGTTGGAAATGAGCGAATCGCGCTGGCAGAGCAGCAAACAAAGCCTACTCGCTCAGATACGAGAACCAGATAACAATCTACGCGCACGCGCGCAACGTTACTGGATCAGTATTGGCAACAAAGATTATCAATACCAACGTCGCGAGCAAGTCGCCGACGCCATGGCCGAACTGACCCGCGCGGATATGGTGCGTTTTGTCGTCAATACCTTAAAGCCAAGAACGGCCGATAGACTGGTGATGCACAGCTGCGGCACTGACCACCAAGAAGATGCCACCTTAGAGGACACTGATCCCATCACTGATATTGAGACATTTCGCGCGCGATGTAGGCGTAGCGAAGAGTAGCCAAGACAGACAAAAAACGGGGCCGCTTATCGCAGCCCCGTTTTTTGCTTAACACCAGCGCTTATTCTAAACAGCGCTATTCCGCTTCGGGATAGAAGACGTGGCCTTCTTTCGCCATTGCCAACAGACGCTCACAAGGCGCAAATCGCTCACCGTAACGATTCTGATGCGCTTGTAGTAAGCTAACCACACGGTCGATGCCGATATGATCCATGTAGCGGAATGGTCCGCCTAAGAACGGCGGGAAGCCTATGCCAAAAATCGCACCAATGTCGCCATCTCGTGCCGAGCGAATCACGCCCTCGTCGAGGCAGCGTGTTGCTTCATTGAGCATCATCAACGCGCAACGCTGGGCCACTTCATGGCCAGATAGGCTCGCATTGAGCTTAATATTCAATAAGCTATAGACCTTTTTATCCACCTGCTTACCTTTACTGCCTTTTTTACTCGCATCGTAGCGATAAAACCTTTACCGGTTTTACGCCCTTTACGGTCATCATTGAGCAGCACATCAAACACATCGGGCGCCTCAAAGCGCTCACCCAGTTCTTGGGTCAGAATTGGTGCAATTTTAGCCCCAATATCAATACCGACTTCATCGAGTAACGTGATCGGCCCGACCGGGAAACCAAAATCAAGCAACGCATTATCGATATGCTCTATCGTTTCGCCAGCCAATAACACACGTGCGGCTTCATTCATGTAAGGGGCTAAAATCCGGTTCACATAAAATCCGGCGCTATCGCCCACCACGATCGGTGTTTTACCCTGTTTGCGAGCAAGATCGACCACGGTAGACACCGTTTTATCACTGGTGCCTTGGTGCGGAATCACCTCGACTAAAGGCATTTTTTCCACAGGCTGAAGTAATGTAAGCCAATAATGTTTTCCGGACGCTGACTGCCTTCGGCAATTTGATGGATAGGCAATGATGACGTATTGGTGGCAAAAATAGCGTCTTTACTTGTGATTGACTCCATCTCTTCCACCATGCGGTGCTTCAGCGATAAATCTTCAAATACCGCTTCAACCACCACGTCGACATTCGACAAGGTAGTGGCTTGTGTATCACCGGATAGCTGCATCATGGTGGCTTGCAACTCAGGTTTGCTGATTTGCTTGCGCTTACGTTTTTTATTCAGCAATTCGTAGCTGTAGCGAAGCGCGTTTAAAATGCCGTCTTCACTAACATCTTTCACCCGCACGGGGTAACTGGCTTTGGCCACAGACACATGGGCAATCCCCGCCCCCATCAAGCCGCCACCGAGGACACCGACCCGTTCAATCTGACCCGGCTCAGCATCCGCGCCATTTTCTTTTTTCATCGCGGTCGTCGCAAAGAAGATACTGCGTAATGACGTTGATTCAGGCGTCATCACCAGTTCGCCAAACTGCCGTGCTTCTTCCGCGAAACCCGCTTTTAGCCCTTTATCTAGACCTTTTTTGACCACCGCCAAGATGGCGTCCGCCGCAGGATAATTACCCCGCGTTTTGGCTCGTGCTTTTTTACCCGCTTGGTCAAAAACCACGTTACGTCCAACAGCGTTACCGCTTAACATCCAGCTTTGCCAGGTACGGCTACGTTTCGGTTTGGACTTTTGCGCCAACTCTTCGGCCACATCAAGCAGCACAGTGTGTGGGACACAGTCATCAATCACACCCAGTTTTTTCGCTTTTTTCGCTCGAAGCTGCTTGCCGGTTAACATCATATCCAGGGCATCTGGCACCCCAATCAGACGAGGTAAACGCTGGGTCCCTCCCGATCCTGGTAACAAGCCCAGCTGTACTTCAGGCAGCCCCAGTCGCGTTTTGTCCCAATCGGTAGCAACTCGGCTGTGACAGGCAAGCGCTAACTCTAACCCGCCTCCTAAGCACGGGCCATGGATCGCGGCCACGACATGAAAGGGCAGTTTTTCAATGCGTGAAAATAAGGCTTGTCCTTGTCCGGCGATATCACTGGCTTGCTCGGCACTTTCACAGGCCTCTAGCATGCGTACATCGGCGCCCGCGACAAAGTTGTCCGGTTTGCCGGAGTGAATCACCAACCCTTTAATTGATTGATTGCCCTCGAGTTGATCCAGCACCGCTGACACCCCCTCGACAAAGCTTGCTTGCAAGGTGTTCATGCTCTCGCCGGGCACATCAATGGTCAGCCAAGCAATGTGATTATCAGCAATGGTTAGGGTAAAGGCTTGTGTATTATCGGTTGTCATTATTCTGCCTCCAAGATCATTGCAGCACCTAGTCCGCCCGCCGCACACGCGGTGTTAAGCGCTAACCCCCCACCACGACGTTTGAGCTCACGCAGTGTTTGGGTAATCATGCGCGCGCCTGTGGCGGCAAAGGGGTGGCCGTAAGCAATCGAGCCCCCCAGCACGTTGAATTTTTCCATGTCGATTTCGCCGATAGCGCGATCACGATTGAGGTGCTCACGGGCAAACGTGTCAGAGGCAAACATTTTCACATTCGATAAGGTTTGCGCGGCAAACGCTTCGTGCATATCAATCAACGTCAGATCCGCCAACGCGATTCCCGCACGGTCTAACGCTATTGGCGTGGCATAAGAAGGGCCCATCAGCATGTCTTTTTGCACCCCAATCGCCGAAAACGCATAGGAGCGTATATAACCGAGAACCTCAAGCCCAAGCGCTTTGGCACGGCTTTCTGGCATCATTAATACCGCCGCTGCGCCATCGGTGAGCGGGGTACTGTTTGCCGCGGTCACGGATCCATGTTGACGGTCAAACGCGGGGCGCAATTTAGCGTAATCTTCCAATGTGGAATTCGGGCGCAAGTTATTATCTTGTCCAATCCACGCTTTGTATGGCTCAGGGTACGCCGTCATGACTTCATCACTCAGCAAGCCTTCATCCCACGCTTTACTAGCAAGCTGATGAGAGCGGAGCGCGAGCGCGTCTTGATCGCTTCGTGAAATTTGATGTGACTTCGCCATTTGCTCAGCAGTTTGCCCCATACTCAATCCTGTCGAATATTCGGCAACCGCTGGCGGCACAGGCGCTAAATCTTTAATAGATAACTTACTGAGCAGCTTTAAGCGCTTGCTCATCGTTTTTGCTTTGCTTAAATCCAATAATGTTCGCGCCAGTTTTTTGCTCACCCCAATCGGCAAGACTGATGACGAATCCGCGCCCCCTGCAATACCCACTTGGATATTGCCGGCGATCATGCTTTCTGCCACATTGGCCACCGCTTGAAAGCTGGTCGCGCAAGCTCGCGTGACACTGTAGGCATCGGTATGAATGTCCATGCCTGTTCCCAGCACAATTTCTCGCGCAATATTGGGCGCTTCAGGCATTTGCACTACCTGCCCAAACACCACTTGGTCAATCTCTTTGGGGGAAATACTGCTGCGATTCATCAGCTCTTGTACCACCATTTTACCCAAATCAACGGCAGGCACATCAGTGTAAGCGGTTGATTGACGGGCAAATGGCGTACGCAGCCCAGACACAATGGCAATGCGATCGCCATTGCCGGTTTTAAGATGTTGCTGAGACGTCATCACTGCTCCTTAAGGATGTTCTACAGGTCTGACCACGAGTGTAACCAAATTGTTACCAGCTTAAAACATTCGCTTTAATTGATTGCTGAGATTGCCAACAAGCGCACAATTCAGTGTATCGCGTCCCGGGAGGGATTTAATCACAGCATATTGAAAAGAAAATACGGCATAAAAAAAGGGGCTACACGTTAGCGTGAGCCCCGAAAATATTGGAAAGCAAAACGATAATCTGGGAAGTGTGCAGTGCTTTTCCCCGCACCCAGATCCGAACAGAAAGTCATATCATTCAAAAAGGAAACGCCGTTCACTCAACCTCACGAGTGTCGACACATGGCCGATAACGACAGGGTTCACTTTACTGGTTTGTCGGGATTCAATATTGAAACAGATCAAACTTGTGCCGATTTTTCACTTAAGATGAAATTAAATGACAAACCATTCGGTCTATAGACTGAACCATTCACTAAAAGGTGGACTCTGCATGACTCGACAAGCTCGCTATGAGGCATTGGTGCGCGCTTGGCATCGTGATCTCTACCGATATGCCTACTGGCTCGCTAAAGACCCGCATATCGCCGAAGACTTAGTTCAAGAGACGTGCCTGCGAGCCTGGCGGTCACTGGACAGTTTGCATGATGAAAAAGCAGCGAAAGCCTGGTTGATCACCATTTTGCGCCGAGAAAACGCACGCCGGTTTGAGCGCAAACAGCATGATCACGTCGATATAGAGGACGGGGAGTTGGAAGATAAAACCCGGCCTAGCGAAGAGGCCTCAATGGAGCAGCGCTGGCTGCATCGGCAAATTGCCGCCCTCTCCCCGGAATATCGTGAGCCGTTAGTGCTACAAGTGATTGCCGGCTTTAGCGGTGAGGAAATTGCGCAACTGTTAGATTTAAATAAAAACACCGTGATGACACGCTTATTTAGAGCCCGAGCGCAACTCAAAGAGGCGCTCGATAACCCAGCAGCAGGAGGCCAACAGTATGGACGATCTTGAATTTCGACGCCGTCTTTTGGCCGACCCGTCTGACCCTGAGCTACAAGCGTCAAAGACTGACTCTCCCAGTCATCAACGCTATGCTGACGATATCGCTGATCTCGATAGTAAAATAGACCAAGCGCTCCGCGTCGATGTGCCTGAGGATTTAGCCGATAAAATCTTATTTTCACAAACCACTGGGGGCGAGCAGCCCGTGCGCCAATCCCGCTGGTATCTGGCCATCGCCGCATCGATTGCATTTGTGTTTGGGCTAACGCTCGGCCAATTTAACTGGGGCGATTCTAGGCTCGATCTCAACCGTACTGCGCTGGCTCATTATTATCATGAGCAGGCGTTTATTGAGGGCATCAATGAATCTGCGACCGTGGCACAAGTCAATGCCAAGTTACAACCTTTTGGCAAAGCTTTTAGTGAGTTACCCGGTGAAGTCACCTACATTAACCATTGCAGCTTTGGTGGCCAACACGCGCTACATATGGTGATGCAGGCCAGCGGACAGGTATATACGGTGTTTGTGGTGCCATCGGCCAGCCAAGGCCCCGCCGAAAAAAGCGACGGCAAGATGCGCTCGGTCAGCCGGCCAGTGCAAGCGGCCAGTGTGATTGTGGTAGGCGAGCTCAACGGCCAGCCTACCCCGCTGGCTGAGCAGCTCCAGCAACAGCTCACCCCCACAGCAATATAATATCAAGCGGCTGACAATCGGCGACAGCTTACACCATCAACGAACAGGCACCTTGGCAATCAGGTGCCTGTTTTTTATCAACCGTCCCGACCACCGACGTTAGCCAACCCGATGCCCTACCTCTCTTTCGTTACAGCTGTACGCTGAGTTTCTATTCACCTGATGCGAATCTCATCAATTTATTAGATTATTCGACTAAAAAATAAATAATTAACAAATTATTATTTTATTTTAATCCCTTTTGGCAGCGCGAAATTGATTTGCGCCCACGAGCTTTTACTCTAGGCCTCCCTTTAAACCATGAACAAGTAAGCAGATGAAAAATAATAAGATCGTTTATCTCGCCGTTGCCACCGCACTCGGCTCACTTTCCACCACCGCCCACAGCGCGGGTTTTCAGTTAGCAGAAACCTCAGCAACCGGCCTTGGCCGTGCCTTTGCCGGTGAAGCAGCGATGGCCGATAACGCCAGTGCGCAATTTCGTAACCCAGCCCTGCTCAGTTATTTGGCGGACACCCAGGTGTCGGCGGGTGGCATCTACGTCAATCCCAATGTCGATATTGATGGCACGAATACAAATACTTCTGGTAAAAAGACTACGACGTCAACCGATGATGTCGCTCATGATGCCGTGATCCCTAACTTTTACTTTTCGCATCAACTCGACGACCGCTTGACCGCGGGCATCGCGCTGGCCACCAACTTTGGCATGGAAACCGATTTAGGCAACGACTTTACCGGCACCCAATTTGGTAACGAAGCGGCAGTGACTACCTTTGAAATCAACCCAAACCTTGCCTGGAAAGCCACCGACCAGTTGCGTATTGGCGCCGGTATCCGTTATGTGCTGGGGGAAGGCAGTATTGGGGCGAAAAGCAGTAAAGACTCTCAACTCCCTCCCCCAGGCCCACTTGCTGGTAGCACGGTTCCTGCACATAGCACTCTAAAATACATGGAAGGCGATGATCGCGCGTGGGGTTGGCAATTGGGAGCCGTTTACGATCTCAATGACAAGCACCGTGTCGGCATTAACTATCGCTCGGAAGTGAACCTAACGTTGGATGGACATGCTGAAGGGTTAACCTACAATATAAATCCCAATGGCTCAGGCTCCCCCCTCAGCGATACACACTACTCGGGCAGCATGGATTTGACCTTGCCTGCCACCGCCGAACTTTCGTCCTTACATCAGCTCACTGAGCAGTGGGCTATCCATACCAGTATTAACTGGACCGAGTGGAGCAGCTTTGACAAGTTAGAGGCGGACATTCCATCATTGTCGAATAATCCACAAATGGTCAAAGTCGAAAACTGGGAAGATAACTACCGCTTTGCGATCGGCACCACCTATCAGTGGGATCAACAGCTAACGCTACGCTCAGGAATCGCCTATGACACCTCGGCGGTGAGCGATAAAAACCGTACTCTGACCATCCCAGAAACCGACCGCACCTGGTTAAGCCTAGGCGCCGGCTATAAGATGACGCCACAGCTCACCCTGGATGCAGCTTTTACCTATGTGTTTGCCAAAGATGCTCCCGTGAAAGAGCCACGTGAGGGTATTGAATCCGACAAGTCAGGTTCTGCGTTCGGTGGTACATTTGAAGGCGAAACCACCGGCAATGTGTGGTTAGTCGGCGTGCAGGCCAGCTATCGTTTTTAAGGGGTAGACCGCTGACTGCTCGCCAGTCGAGGCGAGTGACAAAACAAAAACACCACGACCAAGGTCGTGGTGTTTCTTTTTCTGTTCTTGCACGGTATCCCTTACGCGGTTTTACGGCGCCGCATCAATGTCATCAATAATAAAGTCATCGAGAAACTCATCATCTAAGGCCGGTTGTTGCTCCAACGCCGCATCCCCTTTGGCACGATAACGCCGGTTTTGTAGATAGGCCTCGCGCGCAAACGCATACGGGTCAGGCGAGTTATCCAGCTGCGATTCTTGCGACACCAAGGCCGCACGGGATTCCATGCCATCGAACATCCACTTTAACGCCGACTGTGGCAACGTCAGTAACGCTAGTGGCGGGTATAAGCCATCGACCACTTCGCCGGCACCTTCTCTGACCGACGTGGGGCCATAGCCCGGCAGCATAATATAGGCGCCTGTACCCACATCATAATGCCCCATTGCATCGCCAAACTCACGCTGATCGTATTGTTGAATATTGGCATCTGATGCAATATCAATTAAGCCACCCAAGCCAAACAAGGTATTAATCCAAAAGCGGTTAAAGTGGGTGGCGGCTTTTTCACCTTCCAACATCAGCAAGCTATTCAGAAAACTAGCCGGCTCTTCAAGGTTGCCTAAAAAATTAGAAATCCCAGTACGCATTGGGCTCGGCACGTAATCGACATAAGCGATCGAGACCGGTCGCGCGACATAGGGATCGAGATAGTCATAATTCACCGTCCACATGGCACGGTTAAACCCTTCTAATGGGTCGTCGGGATGCGGCTCAGCACCCGGTGGGCGTGACGCACACCCAGAGACAAGACCTAATACAAGCGCCATTAAGCACAGACGTTTCCACATCAAATGGGATTCCTCTATAAAATGAAAGGCTGGGAATACCCAGCCTTGGTAATAATATGTCTATTTTGTCTTGCTTACTGCTGTTTGTCGATAACCAGTTCAACGCGCTCGCCTAAGGCAACCGGATCACTGACGCCCACCCAGTCTCCTTGCTTGGTGGCGACATTACCATCGCGATCAATACGCGCTTTAATCACCACGCTTTCAAGCGAGGAAAGTGCCTGTGTTGGGTTCAAACTGTCACTATCGGCCAAGGCCAGCGCAACCGGAAACTTAGACAAAGGAAGACGCTTGGCCGCGATCGGCATCGCCGCCTCAGTCGATGCGTGCGCAGAAATGATCAGCACGCCATCATCGGGGAATTCAACCTGATCACCTAGTTTCACCGTGATCGCTATCTTGGCCCCTGCCGCACTGTTGAGCGCAAGCTGGGCACGGGCAATCGACTGATCGAGGGTTTGATTGCGCGGATCGTCTTTACCTATCAAGGTTTTCATCGCATTCCAGGTCGCGATTGCGTCTTGATAACGGCCTTGTTCAAATGCTTGATACGCCAGTAACGACATCGCTTGTAGATTAAAGGGATCTGATTTCACCACGGTTTGTAACAATGATTGCGCACGTGCACTGTCCGCTTCATCGCCGGCAAACAGTAGCGCTTGTGCCAACCCCAATTGGATCTCAGCGCGAGATGGCGCCAAGGCATAGGCTTTTTCCATCGCTCCTTTGGCGGTTTCGCCATCGCGATTAGCTAAGCCAATGCGTCCGAGCAACAACCAACCGGTGCTGTCTTGCGGCTCGTGCTGTAAACGGGTCCTCAATGCCAAAGTAAGATCTTGCATCTCTTGCTTTGTTAACGGCTTCTCGCCCTCGAGTAGCCGCTTTGATAGCTCAGGCAATTGTTTGGCGGTTTGCTGCCATTGCGCCACCTGATTCGCACTGCCCTCTATACCATATAACCCAAAGCTTACGACCGCGAGAACCACTAACCCCGGCACCCATTGCATTGGCGTTACGCGCAGGTGACGCCGCTGCTTGGCTTTTTCTTTTTCGGGAATATCGTCCAATAAGGACTGTTGCAAATCCTGCGTTAGATCCTGCTCATTATCAATCAACCCTTCGGTCACTTTCTGACTGGATTTCTTCAACCCGGTCATAGTAAAACGCTTTGTTGAGTGCATCCCGGCTAGCTTGATGGTCGTGGTCGCTTTTTTGCCAAAGGGGCCAGAGAAACATCACCGCGCCAAGGACAAAAAACACCAAGGTGGCGCCCCAAAACTCAATCATTTTGGCTCCTTTTTCTGTTCGGTTGAACCCTGTTCAGTGGACGCCTCGCGCGCCGAATCTGTTGCTTGATCTGACTCGGCCAATAGCGCATCGAGTCGTTGTTGTTGTTCACGACTGAACGCCTTATTCAACGTTTGCTTGGCACGACGACTGCGCACAACCATCAACCCAATCCCGGTTAGCATGACCAGCGCGGGGGCAAGCCATAAAATAACGGTTGAGGCGGTTAGCGGCGGATTATAAGTCACAAAATTCCCATACCGGGCGATCATAAAGCTGCGAATTTCGTCATCAGTGCGCCCTTGCTGCAGCATTTGATGGACTTTTTGGCGTAAGTCTTGTGCCAGCTCGGCATTGGAATCGGCAATGCTATTATTTTGACACTTGGGACACCGCAACTCACTGGTCAGTGTACGAAAACGATCCTCTTGTTGGGCCGAGTCAAACTGATACACATCAATGGCATTGGCAAATGCTAAGGTCGCGCCAGCCCACAATAAGACAATCATGATCAGCTTTTTCACGATCCCCCCTCCTGCAATGCATTGAATTTAGGCTTCAAGGTGTCTTGCCAATTACGGGCATTAACATCCCCCACGTGCCGATATTGAATGATACCGTTGGCATCGATCAAAAAGGTTTCTGGTGCGCCATACACCCCTAAATCGAGCCCTAGCATGCCATCGCCATCGTACAAGCTTACCTGGTAAGGGTTACCCAGATTCTTCAGCCATTTTACCGCTTTGCCACGGTCGTCTTTATAGTTAAGCCCAATAATTTTCACCCCCTGCGCCGCCAGTTTATTTAAAAATTGGTGCTCGGCATAACAGGTAGGACACCAGGTCGCCCATACATTCAACAGTAAAGGCTCACCATTAAAAATGGCTTGGTCATATACCTTGCCCGGCGTTTGCAGATCTTCGAGATGAAACGCGGGCACCGGCTTGCCTACCAACACGGATTCAAGCTTGGTCGGATCGTCTCCTTGCGCATTTTTATCGAGCTGGGCGACAAAAAAACCCGCGAGAGCAACAAAGGCGATCAAAGGGAGAAACCAAAGTAACTTCTTCATCCTTTCGCCCCCAATGTCGCACTGGATGACACTGTTTTGCGACGAAAGCGGTAGCGCTTATCACTGATAGCTAGCACGCCGCCGAGTGCCATAACGATCGCGCCAAACCAGATCCAACGCACAAATGGCTTGTAGTAAAGCCGCATCGCCCAGGATCCATCCGGCAACTCTTCACCCATGGCAATGTAGAGATCACGGGTTAAACCGCGATCGATGGTTGCTTCTGTCATCATCGAACGCTGAACCGAATAAAAGCGCTTCTCTGCTTCCAAATGATTGATAAAGCGCTCGCCACGGTACACATCAAATGACGCCACATAGCCCTGATAATTTGGCCCTTGTTTTTCCGACAGTTCCGTGAAGTTAAAGGTATACCCTTGCAGCGTCACACTGCTGCCCGGGGCCATTTTAACGTCACGTTCGATATCATAATTTTCCACCATGGCCACGCCAATAATAGTAATGGCTAAACCAATGTGTCCCAGTACCATCGCCCAATGACTGCGCCCTAACTTTTTGATCCCGACACGGAATGGATGCCGATGCGTGGCGCGTAAATGCAGCTCATACCCATGCAAAAAGGTAATCCACAGTGCCATAGTGACGCCCATTGCCGCCATCGATTTAAAGCTATCTGCCAACAGAGCAATGGACCCGATCCCCAAAGCGACCGCCGCGACCCCACTGATGAGCATGGGTTTGGCAAGGGTGGAAAGCTTATCGCGTTTCCAACGGATCAAGGGGCCAATCCCTAAGAAAAAGGCAAAAGGTAGCATTAGCCATGCGAACAAAAAGTTAAAGAACGGCTCGCCAATAGAGACCGATCCCAACCCAATTTGTTTGTGAATCAGAGGCAATAAAGTACCGATTAAGACGATCACCAAGCAGTCATCAGTAAGGTGTTATTGACCAATAACGCATTTTCACGCGAGATCAGTGATACTTTACTCCGTCCTCGAATTTCTGAAGCACGCAGCGCATACAGCAGCAATGATCCTCCAATCACGACCACCAAGAAGCCGAGAATAAACAGGCCTCTTGCCGGATCCGAGGCAAAAGAATGCACCGAGACCAGGACGCCTGAGCGCACCAAGAAGGTGCCTAACAAGCTTAACGAGAAGGCGGATATCGCCAATAACACGGTCCAGGCTTTGAACGTGCCACGTTTTTCGGTCACCGCCAGCGAGTGCATTAATGCGGTCCCCGCAAGCCACGGCATAAAGGACGCGTTTTCGACCGGATCCCAGAACCACCAGCCGCCCCAGCCGAGCTCATAATAGGCCCACCAAGAGCCAAGAGCGATCCCAAGGGTCAGGAACAACCAAGCGGCTGTGGTCCAAGGACGTGACCAGCGCGCCCATGCGGTATCGAGTCGACCGGCTAATAACGAGCCAATCGCAAACGCAAACGCCACCGAAAAGCCAACATATCCCATATACAAAATTGGCGGATGGACAATCAGCCAGGATCTTGCAGCAGTGGGTTTAAATCACGTCCGTCGACTGGAAAATACGGTAATGTGCGATCAAACGGGTTTGATGTGAGGACAATAAACAGCAAAAAGCCTACTGAAATCATTCCCATCACCGCTAACACACGCGCCACAGACGAAAGTGGCATGCCACGGCTGAATAAAGCAACCGCGACCGTCCATAAAGCTTGGATCAGTACCCAAAGCAATAGCGAGCCTTCGTGAGCCCCCCACACCGCTGTCAGTCGGTAATACCAAGGTAAGGCACTGTTCGAATTACTCGCTACGTAGGCAACGGTAAAATCGTTGGCGTAAAAAGCCCAACTGAGCGCGATAAAAGAAAAAAGCAGCATGGCAAACATACCCACAGACAGTGGCCGCGCCATTTTCATCATGCCCTCATGCCCTTTACTCGCCCCATAGAGCGGATAAAAACTTAAAAGTAGCGCCAGCCCCAAGGCGAGAATTAACGCATAATGCCCGAGTTCAACAATCATAACTGACTACCTTGCTTTTGCTCCTCGGTGTATTCAAGTGGCTGATGGTTTTTCTCCATCGCCTCAGCAATTTCTGGTGGCATATATTCTTCATCGTGTTTAGCAAGCACTTCACTGGCTTTCACCGTTCGCGAATCAACCAGTACCCCTTGCGCGACAATGCCTTGACCTTCACGAAATAAGTCCGGCAAGATCCCCTCATAGGTAACGGTGACGGCAGGGCCTACATCGGCGACATCAAACTGAATTTGCAAAGACTCCTGATTGCGTTTCACCGAGCCTTCCACCACCATACCGCCGATACGAAGACGCTGGCCGACCGCTGGCTTGCTACCATCGGGTTTACCCTGAACGATTTCTGTGGGGGTATAGAACAAATCCATATTCTGGTTCAAAGCGTAAACAACCAGCCCAATCGTGGTCGAGGCGCCAAGAACCAAAGCCAGGGTAATCCACAAGCGTTTCTTACGTCGGGGCGTCATAAGGTGTTCTCCAATGATTGAGCGTCTTTTATTCGCTGCTCTCGTGCTATTTGTTGTTTAACGGCTTGCAGGCGTTTTTTATGGGTACGGTGATAACCGATAATCAGCGCAATCATGGCACCCGCGGTGATGCCAAACGCACTCCAGACATAGGCGGCGTAACCTCCCATGGCTAAAAACGCACTCATACTGTCAAAATGCATTATTGATCCTCCGCCAACGCACGCACCCAAGGCCGGTGAGATTCGCGTAACAAAATTTGATTACGCAGCCCCATCAAAGTCAGGGCGATAAAAAAGCAAGCGAAACCCAGCAGGCACATCAATAAAGGCCATAGCATGCCAGGCTCGATAGACGGCCGAGCGAACTTAGTGATGGTCGCGCCTTGATGTAGGGTATTCCACCACTCAACGGAGAAATGGATAATAGGGAGATTAATGACCCCGACCATGGCCAAAATACCGGCTGCTTGTGAGGCAGTTCGCGCATCGTCAAACGCGTTGTAAAGCGCGATAACACCGATATAAAGGAACAGCAAAATCAATTCAGACGTGAGCCGGGCATCCCATACCCACCAAGCGCCCCACATCGGCTTGCCCCAAATCGCGCCGGTCACCAGCGCGATAAAAGTAAAGACCGCGCCGACAGGCGCAATGGCACCTACAGCCCAATCAGCCATTTTGATCTGCCACACGCGCCCGATAAAAGCCGCAATCGCCATCGACATATAGGCACCCATCGACCAGATTGCGGCCGGTACGTGAATATAGATGATGCGAAAGCTATCGCCTTGTTGATAATCGGCAGGCGCGAACGCCAGCCCCCATATATTTCCGATCACTAAGCTCAGCCCAGCCAGCACGGCAAACCAAGGGAGCAAGGTCCCACAGAGCCGATAACTCACTTCAGGTTTTGCGTAAGGGTGAAGCCACTTCCACATGACAATTGCTCTACTTCCTGATTAATAATTAATTCACGCTCACACGCAACGCGGCGGCGATAGCAAAGGGGGCCAAGGTGAGCGATCCCACCAGCATAGCGCCAAGAATAGCCAGTTGCCCACTAATGTCTGCCCCTAATGCGGCCATATCAATCGCTGAGGTAGCAAAAATCAGTACCGGGATATAAAGAGGGAGGATCAATAGGCTCAACAAGACGCCTCCTTTACGTAACCCGACCGTTAGCGCCACCCCGATAGCGCCGACAAAACTGAGCGTTGGGGTACCGAGTAACAAGGTTAAGACTACCGCTTGGTAGCTGGTACTATCTAATGACAGCAATAGCGCCAGTACCGGGCTTACGAGCAACAAAGGCAAACCGGTTAATAACCAGTGCGCAATCACTTTCGCGATCACTAACAAAGGCAAGGGCACAGGCATCAGCATTATTTGCTCTAATGAGCCATCCAGATAATCGTCACGAAAAAGTCGCTCTAACGACAACAATGCAGAGAGCAACGCCGCTACCCAAATCACACCTGGGGCTATTTTCTGCAGCAATTGCGGGCCAGGCCCTACCCCTAGCGGGAATAAGGTAATCACGATAATGAAGAACCACAATGGATTCAAACTGTCAGCAGGCTGGCGAAAGGCCACTTTTAGCTCTCGGCGAATGGTCAACCACATGGCTTGAATCATTGGGCCCCCAAACGAATACGACGCAGCAACGGGTGGTCGACAAACATATCTTGATGCGTGGTAAACAGCACGATACCGCCTTGCTTCACATGTCGCTCGAACACAGCTTCCAGGACTTTCACACCTTGTTTGTCAATCGCCGTCAACGGTTCGTCCAATATCCACAACCGACAATCCGAGAGCCATAAGCGCGCCAATGCAACGCGTCGATTCTGACCCGCAGATAGTTGTCCGGCGGGGATATCTTCTCGTCCGGCTAGCCCGACCTTGGCCAATGCCTGCCAAATCGCGTCCGTGCTATAGCGGCCATGCATTTGCATCGAGTGAGAAAGGTTCTCAAAAGCGGTTAGCTCGCGCTTCACCCCCGTGGTGTGTCCCAAAAAGAGAAGATCGCGATAAAACACATCGCGCTGTTGGGTAATCGTCTGCTGCTGCCAACAGACCTCGCCACTATCCGCCAAGCCTAGACCCGCTATAATACGTAATAGCGTGGTTTTTCCTGCCCCGTTCGGGCCCTCAACTTGCACAAGATCACCCGGCGACAGCGAGAATGTCAGCGCATCAAACAACACTCGATCATCACGAACACAGCAAAGCTGTTTCACTTCCAACATGACAAATGTTGCATCCTGCTTGTGTTACAAAAGTGGACGCATAGTACCACAATGGTCAAAATGACTGTTAGTTACCACAGGGTTGCAAAGTGTGACTCGCGTAAATAATTGTGAGAAACCATGAAGATTGGGCTAACGAATCACCAACAATGGGTGGAAAAACCCGCATCGCTGATCATACCGCCGACGCATCAGATAGACAGTCGTGCACTGACGCAGGCACAGTTTACATTGTTACATGCTCAGCCACACACCTCGCTTTCGGGGGTGTTGGCCCAATTACACCTATTGCCCGCACTAACCGCTACCCTTCATCAACAGCCTGCAGCGACACAAGCGCTAATGCAATCGTTACTGTCACTGTGGACACTACCGAGTCGCTCACAAGGCTTTAACCCTGATAACATCGCCGAATGGCTGTCACAACGCCCCGCAGACAAATTAATGGCGACGTTACTACGCCAATGGCTGACACCGCAATCTGAGGGAGACGGCATAAAGGGAGCATTGCGATTAATGGCCGAGCAGCGGGTCGCTGAATCGGCTCGCCCGGGGGAGTGGCAATGGGTACTCCCTTTTTCCGACCCCCAGCAACCGCCTATTCGGGTGAACGCTCGCCAATACGGAAACGACGATTCATCGGGATCGGCCTCACGTACACAGTGCAAATTCGACTTTACCTGCCAGTTGGGCATCAGTTTATACGCGCAGATGTTTCGTTATCAGAAGCCGAGAAGCAACTCACGCTAACGGCTCCCACTCAGAGGCTTCAGCAGCGAATTTATCAGACTATTGACTGGCTTAATGATCGACTCGCCAAGCAAGCCATTGCGATGGACATTCAAGTCAGTGATGACGTCGAGGAGACAAAACCAATGACAACCGAGGTTCCACCGTCAGGGTCAGGGATTTCAGTGAGGGTCTAATAATGAAAGGAGAGAAACATGCCATCGCGCTTGGGTATGACGGCTATAATGCCCCGACTGTTCAAGCCAAAGCGTCCAACCAGCTTGCGCATGAGCTCATTGAAGCACTCAATGAACAAGGGTGTCTTATCCACGAAGACGTGCACCTGCTTGCTTGGCTGGAAAAGCTTGAAACGGGCGACGAAATCCCGCCCATTCTTTACCAAGTAATAGCCGAGTTGATTGCTTATGCGTGGGTTTTAGAAGGAAAAACGCCCCCAGGCTGGAGCGGGCATAAGCCAATTGATACCCAAGTGTGAAATGAGACTAGCGTTGCTGATTAGCCGCTTGACGTTTACGCAAGTTAAGTAAAAGCTCGGCCTCGGCTTTAGGTAAATCACATTCTTGCATCAGCTCATCCACGTCCGCACCAAGGTCGACCATTTTACTCGCGCGGCTGTATAGGCGGCTACCTGAATCGTGCATGTCTAGCTCGATCTGTTTTTCTAATAACTCATCGACGCTAGTAGACAACTCCGCCAGTTTTTTGCTCATGCCCATGCTGCCTGCTCGCAACTCATTAAACTGTTTAGCCAGACTGTCATGGCGTTGGCGCGCACTTTTCAGCACCGTTTCCATCGCCTGTAACTTGTTCTCTAATCGCTCCCGCGCGCGCTTTTCCGCACCCAGGCGCCACAAAGTGACGATGGCAAATGCCACCGTCACAGCAACCGGCAACCAAGTAAGCAGCAGCTCAGCCATCACAGCATGGCCATCTCATTCCACTCTTCATCACTCAACAGCTTGTTGAGATCAACCAAGATAAGTAATTCACCATTACGGTTACTCACACCTTGAATAAACTTAGCGCTTTCTTCGGTACCAACACTAGGCGTGGTATCGATTTCTGATGTTTTTAGATAAACCACTTCGGCCACACTGTCGACCATAATTCCAATGACCTGGGTTTCTGCTTCGATCACAATCACACGCGTATTGTCCGTGACCTCGGCAGAGGCGAGACCAAAGCGAGAACGTGTGTCGATCACTGTCACGACGCTACCACGCAGATTAATGATACCTAATACATAGCCAGGGGCGCCCGGGACCGGTGCAATTTCGGTATAACGTAATACCTCACGCACCTGCATTACGTTAATGCCGTAGGTCTCTTCTTCAAGCTGAAAAGTAACCCACTGCAATACTTCGTCATTGACGCCTTCTTTTTGAACTTCAGCTACCTGAGACATTGATTTTCCTCTTTACGCGCTGTGTAACTAGTTATTACGCCATCGCTTTGGCGTCAATCCCCTGATTTAACATAGCAATAAATGCTTGAACATGGATCAGAGCACACATTTTCTCTTTTACCATGCCCGCCAGCCAAGGCCGTTTTCCGGCTTGCTTTCTCCAGCGAATAGCTTTGCCACTGAGAGCTTGTGTGCCAAGGAGCCGGTCACAAGCCAACCCCCACTGACTATCTCCCAGTATCACAATATAATTATAGTCGTCCCTATGCTGATTATCTGCCAGTTTTTCTGGCATGACCCAGCGAGCCGTATCCACGACATCAAGCTGTCGCTGCTTTTCTGTCTGCAACCCTAGATACCAACCTGGTCGCCCGATCAAACGATTACACTCACCGAGTTGATGGATCCCCCCTAACTCTGCGAGTGGCACGGCATAGGTAACACCCATACTTTCAAAAAATAATACCTGAAACTCTGCCTCAGTTTCAGCATTTTCCCACTGAGTGGGCGGAATCTCTTCACCGGCTTGCGTATCGACGTCTACGTCAACATCCGCCTGTTGCGCTTGATCTGCCTGAACGCCACTTCTTCTTGGTCTGACGTCGACACACTTTCTTCGGTCTCGGTCTCGGTCTCGGTCTCGGTCTGCGGTCGTCGGTCGTCGGTCTCGGTCTCGGTCGTCGGTCTGCGTCGT
>NZ_AQOD01000059.1 GCF_000513715.1 Salinivibrio socompensis S35 | reverse complement strand
TGCCACTACGAAGYGCTTCTAGGGCAGCTTCCATATCGAGTTCTATTTTCTTGTCGGTCATGTATCATTCCTCTTTCGACCATTCTAACGAAATGACACAGAATTCTGAACACTACCAAAAAAGTGGGGATCCCTCAGAACTAGACTGGCAGACTTCTTGTTCACACCGGTAACAACCAGTTACACGCATTTTCAAGCGACGAAGTGAGTATTGATAGCCAGGTTACAACGATACACTGTCGCCTCTCGATTATTGAGATCGCGACCATGTACGAGCGCGCATTTCCGTTGAGGCAGGTGTTTACTGAGAATGAAAGCGCTTTTCTATCCCAGTTGGTTAGGGTAGAGGGCAATTACTCTTTGTTTGTAAGTACTGACAAGCTCAAGGATGTTTTGCATGGCATCAGGCAATCAGCGCAGAGCTATCTATCACAACTAGAGAGCGAATCGTCAACTTGTTTCTGAATTATCTTGCGTTGTTAAAGGTAGTTATAGGGTAAGCTCTTAGAATTGGCTGGGTGTGTATGCAGAGTGGCTATGGGGGCTAAATTTGTGGATTTTTGAGGTGGTATTTTTGGGAGAAAATGGGACACAAATGGGACACCTTGTATAAATGGGGCACGATTTGGGACACTTTTTGGGGGGCTGATAGGAGTAATAAGGATTTGCATTACGACGATAAGAGATTGAAAATATAGAGAAACCCCTGTTTGTAACGTTGTTGTGGTTAAGGAGATGTTTCGTTACGTGAAATAACTTTGCAATTTTTAAAGGTGAGTTTTTTTTATCACCCGTTCTCGATGATTCACATAGAAAAAATAGCTTATTATTAGTAACTTAAATCAATTTTTACTATTTTTTTCGCCAATCCTATTTGTGATCTATATTTACTTTTTAATCAGTAAAGTCGTCACGAATAGGCAAGGTACTGATTACCCCCTTATAGTTTGGGTGAGTTCAATAATCACAAATCGTTTGTTCTCTGGGCACCTATCGTATCGCGTGACCGCTTGCGGGGAATCGAAAGGCTCGTCTTCAGAGACACAATTGTTAAACGTCCTTGTCAGGAGCAAGAACTATGTCAAAAAACCTCTTTGCGAATCTGCAAAAAGTCGGTAAGGCGCTGATGCTTCCAGTATCTGTGCTGCCGGTAGCAGGTATACTGTTGGGTGTTGGTGCGGCCAACTTTAGCTGGATGCCAGACATCATTTCTCACATGATGGAACAAGCTGGTGGGTCGGTGTTTGGTCAAATGGCCTTGCTTTTCGCGGTCGGTGTGGCACTTGGTTTCACCAACAATGATGGCGTATCGGGCCTATCTGCCATTGTCGGTTACGGCATCATGGTAGCCACGCTAGATGTGATGGCACCAGTGATGGGTGCAGACGAAATCAAGACAGGTGTGCTTGGTGGTATTCTCGCCGGTGGTGTTGCAGCGTGGACGTTTAATCGCTTCTATACGATTCAGCTGCCAGATTACCTCGGCTTCTTTGCCGGTAAACGGTCTGTGCCAATTATCACCGGCTTTATCTCTATTGCTCTGGGTGTGATCCTATCTGTGATCTGGCCGCCAGTAGGCAGTGCGATTGCCACTTTCTCTCACTGGGCCGCAGAGCAAAACCCTGTTACTGCCTTTGGTATCTACGGTGTGGTAGAGCGTGCATTGATCCCATTTGGTCTGCACCACATCTGGAACGTGCCTTTCTTCTATGAAGCAGGTAGCTGTGTTAACAACGCCGGTGAGCAAGTCAACGGTATCATGACGTGCTTCTTGACCGCCAATGACGTGACACGTGAAGCCGGTAATGGCTTTGGTCAGCTAGCCGGTGGTTATCTGTTCAAAATGTTTGGCCTGCCTGCTGCTGCATTTGCGATTGCGCACTCAGCGAAGCCAGAGAACCGTGCCAAAATCATGGGTATTATGGCATCTGCAGCGCTGACATCGTTCCTGACGGGTATCACTGAACCTATCGAGTTCTCGTTCCTGTTCATCGCACCTGTACTTTACGGTATTCACGCTATCATGGCGGGTGTCGCTTACGTGCTGACCAACGCACTGGGCGTCGTTCACGGTCATACGTTCTCGAATGGTTTCATTGACTTTATCGTACAGATGCCACGTGCTGAGAATGTAACGACTCTGGTACTACTCGGCCTTGGTTACGGTGTGTTGTACTACATTGTCTTCCGCGTCGTGATTCGTGCCCTTGACCTGAAAACCCCAGGTCGTGAAGACGAAGCCGTGGCGGATGTATCAACCGCGACAGGTTCTGAGCTGGCGGGTGACTTGGTTGCTGCGTTCGGTGGTAAAGATAACATCACTGCTTTAGACGCATGTATTACACGTCTGCGTGTCTCGGTAGCGGATACTGACATCGTTGACGAAGCAGCGCTGAAACATCTGGGTGCAGCGGGTGTTGTTAAAGTATCGGGTGGTGTGCAAGCTATCTTTGGTACTAAGTCAGACAACCTACGTACTGAAATGGACAACTGGATGCGCGCGCAGTAAGCGTTAACCAGTGTTCATGATGCAAAAGGGGTAGCCGGGCGCTACCCCTTTTTTGATCCAACCGGCTTAGTGATTAACCGCCTAAAGAAAGAAAAAAGAGCATAAGAACAGGAACCAGGAGGCTGAGAATAAAGCCACTGACAATGGCAATGGGCACACACCGGATCCCGCCTGTGCTTTGAATAATCGGTAAGGTAAAGTCCATCGCAGTTGCGCCGCCGTAACCAATTGCAGTGAGCGGATAGCGACGAATCAACATTGGGATAATCATAATCGCCACCAGTTCTCGCCCTAATTCGAGAATGAACGATGCGCCCCCATACACAGGACCTAAGCCATCGCCCATGAGAATGCCGGCTAACGAATACCAACCAAATCCAGAGGCCATCGCCAAGCCATGATGATAAGGAATATCTAACCACCAGGCTGCCAGTAATCCTCCAGGTAAAGACGTTGCAACCACAAGCGCGGCAATCATCAATCCACTTTTATTGAGTATGATTTGCTTTAACGTCATACCACTATTGCGTAACTGGATGCCAATGAGCAATAGCAACAGTAATAAGATGCCCTCACTGGCGGTATCGACCCAAGATAGATCTTGCTGCCACAATAAGCCGACGATTAACCCTGTGGCGACCGCCGCGATCAGTTTTCCCGATTCAGACATCATGCCACGTAACGTCAGCTTATATTGATGCCCATGAGTGTGTGTTGGCAGCCATTTATCGAGTATCGGCAGGGCTAACAGGTTGGCGGCCCCAATACAAATGAAGAAAGTAAGCGCAAAATACAAAATGGTAGAGATATGTTGGCCGAGGTTGTCGAGGCCAGCGAGGCTAAGCCCCATGAGTACCAAGATAACCATGACTAATCGCATGGTCAGTGTGTTCACGGCATGAATATAGCGGGGCTGCTTGAGTGGGATCAAGTAGCCAACGATAAGTGGCGCGAAGATAAATAACATCCCTGAAAACATTAGATGATGCTCGGTGTTAAGAAAGGGAGTTTGAGGTTATCAATCAGTTAATAGGCAGGTCAATGTAATCAGACCAGAGTGACTCGTGCCTTGAACATCAGAGCCACTATGGTTGCTTACTCGCGGGATTTATATGAGACGTTTGCGCCCTAGATACTCGTCGCGTCGATAACATGATTGAGTTGGCGTGAAAACTCACCATCATCCAAGTTTGAAAGCTCGTACAAGGCTTCGGCACCTGGGGCCGTTATTTCCACCTCATGCTCTTCAATCGCGTCATCATGGTTACGAAACATCAACAAATGGTTCGCCATTCTTGCCACGTCCAGGTAGGTCACTTCAGGCGCGGTTGGGTATATAGCTTGTTATTGATAGCCACTTCTATGAAATCGCGATCAAAGGCCCATTGTTTAAGGACTAATCGACTACAGTCACCGGCGAGTGCGAAAAAGACCTGTTCAGCGATATCAAATTGCAGGTAATGGCCTTCATGAATAAAACGTTGGAACTCACCAATCACACTGTATAAACCGATATCGGCCAGTAAACCCACAATTAGCGCTTTTTCTGGCTCGACCGAAAGGGGCTCATCACAATAACGTCTGATGGTTTGGGTCACCAACGCCATTGCTGCGGCAAATTCACGCGACTTCTGTGCACTTTGCTTCAAAAGAGCGTTGCAGTCGCGAGAAAACGTTGCATCGCTTTTTAATTGGTGAATAGCCGCTGCGGTGATAATGCCTAATACACGGTCAACGCCGAGGCGTGACACCGCGGTTTGAATGTCTTTACATTGCCCGGTTGCCTTGGTGCAAACAATGCTGAATTCGCCGCTTTGAGCACTGCGCCGCATAAGCTTGGGTCTTCCATTAATAGGTTGGCAATATCCCGCATGGTGGTTTCAGGCTGCTTGCTGGCGTGTTGTATAGACAGAATTGCATCCGGTAAAGGGGGAAGAGAGAGGCGGTTAACACGAACGGTTTCCACCGCGCGTTTATAAAATTCGGTCTCGAGGGAGCGCAAATATTTATCGCGATCCGGTGAGACCCAGAAAAATGAAAGATGATCCATAAGTCCCAATAGTGTTTTGTCACCAGACGGCATGGTAATGCGACCAAACGCAGAATAGAACCGCCTTTGCTCGAATCAGTGAGCCTGATTGCGTCTTTGGTGATGGTTTAAACAGTAAACTAGCGCCTATTCGGGATCGATAAGCGGGTAACGGAATAGTTTATCAATAAATTCGGCGACGAATAAGGCGTTAGGCTGTGAAAGTAACAATTGCTTTTGTTTGACCTCAATGGGCAGAAGCTCCAACCAACGCAAGCATACCCAGCAGATATTGTCATAGCGGGTTAGTTGATAATGTTCATGTAATCCGGGATTGGAACGGTAGTATTGTTTTAGCTTGTCACTCAGGTACTGATAGGACTCAGGGACGTTTGATGTCGCCATCTTGGTAACGGAACATGACGTGCTAAGTTTATTTCCCCTTCACCCATTTCGATGGTTTCTACTTTAACACTCTCAATGCCTTGTAACGTTAGTGCAATCTGCTGGGGTCGATGGCGATTAAAGTCCGCCACTTGGCAGAGTGTCACAATCGGTGAAATCGCTGCCGGACGTTGTTCGGCTCGGGCCTGAGTGTTTGATTCGCCTAAGTCTCTCATGGCCACAAGTAACCGTGGCGGCTCGCCTGCCTGTGATAGCGCGTCTAAGTAGAGAAAGCTCAGACACGACATACGTGTTCACGCCATCCGGTAGCAAATGGTTGGCCTCAATCAATAAAGGGTGTATCGACATGCCGGCTCCCTACCCATGATTGTCTTACTCCTAATTTAGCGCACTCTGTCGCGAGGGATAAAGCTTTCTTGTATAGAAGGCTTTTTTAATCTGAAAAAAATACTTGTCATAAATGCGACATATTCCACAATACCCACATGGTCTTTATAGTGATGAGTGATCACATGCATAGTATTTCATAGCAAATTAATGCACTCTTCGTTGCACAAATAAACATGCAGAATAACTAACTTATCAGTCAAAAATGCTATTACCGTTTTGTTCTATAGCGATGAGGAGGAGCCCTTGATGAAACATCAATTAAAAACCCAAGTAACTTGTTTTTTAAACACGTTTGGCGAGATGGAACAACGCTCAATGTTTGGTGGTACTGGGTTTTTCTATCAGGATGCGATGTTTGCGTTACTCACGGATAAAAGATTTTATCTTCGTGGTGGCGGCATAGTGACAGAGGCGTTAGTTGAAAAAGGGTGTAAAAAATTGTTCACGTGAAAAAAGCTCGTCGGAACGGTTGTGGCGAATTTATTAATTGACATTACCACCCTCTATAACCTGACTGACGATATTGAATTCGACGTTGGTTAAA
>NZ_AQOD01000058.1 GCF_000513715.1 Salinivibrio socompensis S35 | reverse complement strand
ACCACACGGGCGAATAAGCTCGGTCTGTCTTGGCAGTAAACGAATATTTCTGTACCGCCGCGAGTCGCTTTTTTACTCACCAGCACTAGCGGCTTATCACCGCTGTGATGGAGCAGATGTTCACTATGCCAAGCAATTTGTTTGTGGGTGTGGCGCAGAAAATAGTCGGCTTTAAAGCGCTGCCACAATACTTCAATCTCTCTTGGGCTGTGGCCTTGTTTGCGCAGCATGGCAGCGGCAAGATGTTTATTGTGTCGAATTCGCTCTCTGACATCCGGTGGATTTTCTAGCCCACGTCGCAGTGCCTTTTGGGTGGAGTAATAAAGCTCAGCAATTAAGGTGCGCTTCCAGCTATTCCACAAATCTGGGTTGGTGGCATTAATATCTGCCACCGTCAGACAGAGGAGCAGATCGAGCCGCTCTTCGTCGCGGACCTCTTTGGCAAAATCTGTGATCACATCAGGATCATAAATATCTCGGCGCTGAGCGGTGACAGACATCAGTAAGTGATTACGCACCAACCAACTGACAATATTGGCCTCTGGCTTGGATAAACCGTGATCAAGACAAAAATCATGGGATTCAATCGCACCAATTTCACTGTGATCGCCTCCGCGGCCTTTGCCAATATCATGGAAAATAGCGGCAATCAGCAACAGCTCGCGCCGTGCAAGACGCGGAAATACATCGCAACAAATTGGGTGGCGTTCACGATTAGCCTCGTCGTCAAACAAACGCATATGTTTGAGCAAACGAATCGTGTGTTCATCAACCGTGTAGACATGAAACAAATCAAACTGCATTTGTCCGACGATTTGACTCCACTGTGGGAGGTACGCAGACATGACGCCGTGGCGATGCATTAGCCCAAACACTTTATGCAGAGCGTTTGGGTGGCGTATCAGCGCCATGAACTTTTCTCGTGCATCCTCTTGCCGACATAAAAAGTGATTGAGCCGACGTCGAGCGGTACGCAGCTGCCGTAAGGTTGGGGCAGCGATGGCTCGATCGAGGTGTCGTCAGCGATATGCAGCATCATATCCAAAATGGTATCTGGACGTGCTTGGAATAAGGCGGGTTTACGTGCCTCGATCGTCTGTCCACAGCGTTGGAAATCATCACTCAATACGTCGACTTCCCCGGAGCGACCATTATCGATGATCACCTGATCAAAGATTTGTAGCAGCATCTTGTTGAGCTCGCCAACGCGTCCGAGGGTACGAAAGAAATCTTTCATCATGGTCTCGACCGCGCGGTTGCCGTCGCCCCGATAGCCGAGGAGTTCAGCTACTGAGGTTTGATGAGCGAAGGTGAGTCGGTTGTCATAGCGGCGCAGCTCAAGGTGAAGGGCAAAACGGATACGCCATAGCACGTTTTGGCATTCGTTAAGTTCACGATACTCGGCATCGGTCAAAAAACCAAAGTCGCTCATCTCTCGCAAACTGGTGGCGCCGAAATGTCGGCGAGCGATCCAAGAGAGGGTGTGAATATCGCGTAAGCTGCCTGGGCTTAGCTTTAGATCGGGCTCGAGTTTGTAAGCCGTATCATGGTAGCGGCGATGTCGGGCTTTTTGTTCTTCGACTTTGGCTTGATAAAAGTGTTCACTGGGCCAAAAGCTATCATGGTGCACGCGAATCTCGAGCGCCTCGAACAGTTGTGGATCGCCACATAATAGACGCGATTCTTGTAAGTTGGTGGCAACGGTTAAATCATCGAGTCCGACTTGAATGCATTCTTCCACAGTACGTACACTATGGCCGACTTCCAATTTCAAGTCCCACAACAAGGTGAGTAGGTCACTGAGGCTTTGCTGTTGATGAGAATCTAGCGGTGCTTGGCAAAGTAAGAGTAAATCAATATCAGACAGAGGATGTAATTCACGCCGACCATAGCCGCCTACTGCAACCAGTGCGAATGGGCTTTGATCGAAGCCAAAGTGATGCCATAACCTTGCTAAAAGGGCATCCATGTAATCGGTACGCTGATAAACTAACTCGGCAACGGGAACATTGGCAAGGAAGTCTTGCTTTTGTTGCTCAAGTAGCTGTTGGAACTGTGCCTTTAGCGTGATGGGATCGAGCTGATCATCCCCCAAATGTTGTGGCGTAATTACAGTGTCTGTCATGGCGATCCTTTGCGCAAAAAAAAGCCGGAACGAAACCGGCTCATATTGAATGGATTAGTGGTTGATGTAACGCGGGAGGCTTTCTTCCTCTCGTAACGTTAATACCTCTACCCCTGTGTCGGTCACCAGGAGTGTATGTTCCCACTGCGCCGACTTTTTACCGTCGATGGTGTATACCGTCCAATCATCGTCTTCATCCAGTACAGTCCCATACTTCCCTGCATTAATCATAGGCTCTATGGTAAAACACATACCAGGTTTTAGAAGGGTACGATCGTTATTTTTGTAGTGCACTACTTGTGGGTCTTCGTGGAAGCTCGCGCCAATCCCATGACCACAGTACTCTTTGACGATGGAATAGCGTGTATTACTG
This sequence comes from Salinivibrio socompensis S35, assembly GCF_000513715.1. Classification (GTDB taxonomy): domain Bacteria; phylum Pseudomonadota; class Gammaproteobacteria; order Enterobacterales; family Vibrionaceae; genus Salinivibrio; species Salinivibrio socompensis. Next base: position 25,091 of record NZ_AQOD01000058.1, on the reverse strand, counting down.
CTTTTGATGAACTTTTGGATCGCCGTCCCCAAGTCACCGACGGTGGCACCAGGCTTCACCTTTTTGATCGCGTGATACAGGCTTTCTTGCGTGACACGGCAAAGACGTTTGTCTTCGAGAGACACATCACCGACTAAAAACATCTTTGAGGTATCGCCATGGTAGCCATCTTTGATCACGGTGACGTCAATATTAACGATGTCACCGTCTTGGAGTACGTCCTCATCACAGGGTATACCATGACAAACGACATGATTGATCGATGTACACATCGATTTAGGGAAACCGTGATAGTCTAACGTGGCAGGAACAGTCCCTTGTACGTCAGTCATATACTGGTGGGCAATGTCGTCTAGCTCACGGGTGGTAACTCCTGGCTTAACATGGTCTCCAAGCATCACCAGTACGTCAGCGGCGAGCCGACCGGCCACGCGCATCTTTTCAATTTCTTCTTCTGTTTTAATCGGAATTGTCATTTTGCTTTCTCACTTTATTCGGGATGCTCAATGATAACAATGAACCCAAAGCATGACGTACATCACGTTTGGTATCATTGAGCACAGCAGCCATCCCCCTGCTACGATTGTCTCAGCGGCTTAGGGAGGAGGAACTGTTTGATAGTGCCGCCATGGTACCAAGCCATGCCCATGGAGGAAACAGAAAGAGAAGCATTCCGCATCGTCATCGTAACCGCTAGGGCGGATTGCGCGCGCGATTTAACTGGATTTCACCCATGATTTTGTGATATAAACCGCGCCGAAAACTGTCATTGTGATCAATCTAGCCATGCTAGGTTTCAGTTTGATGGTCTTCATCATTATTTTTAATTTTAAATCACACACATATCGACACATTGACCGGGGTGCCCACTAACGGGTCGGTGGATGGGATATGTGGAGGCCTAACCCCAAGAGGAATTTATCATGGCTACTGTTTCAATGCGCGACATGCTCAAGGCGGGTGTACACTTCGGTCACCAAACTCGTTTCTGGAACCCAAAAATGAAGCCGTTCATTTTTGGTTCGCGTAACAAAGTGCACATCATCAACCTTGAAAAAACCGTACCAATGTTCAACGAGTCACTGGCTGAACTGTCAAAAATCGGTGAGCGTAAAGGTAAAGTTCTGTTCGTTGGTACCAAGCGCGCAGCAAGCGAAGCGGTAAAAACGGCAGCAGAAAACTGCGAGCAGTTTCATGTTAGTAACCGTTGGTTGGGTGGCATGCTAACCAACTGGAAAACCGTTCGTACATCTATCAAACGTCTAAAAGACCTGGAAAACCAGTCGACTGACGGAACGTTTGAGAAGCTGACTAAAAAAGAAGCGTTGACTTACACCCGTGAGATGGAAAAGCTTGACAAATCACTGGGTGGTATCAAAAACATGAACGGCCTGCCTGATGCAATGTTCGTTATCGATGCGGATCACGAGCACATTGCAATCAAAGAAGCGAACAATCTGGGTATCCCAGTATTTGCAGTGGTAGATACTAACTCTAACCCAGACGGCGTTGATCACGTGATTCCAGGTAACGATGACGCAATTCGCGCTATCCAACTGTACCTGAACGCAGCGTCTGACGCTTACAAAGAAGGCCGTAGCCAAGACATCGTTGCACAAGCAGAAGATGAGCTGGTTGAAGTCGCTGAGTAAGACGACAGCTCCTTGTGAGCGTTCTTAGTTATCAGCGTGGCATCTTTCATGCTGTAAGCTAAGTATGGTTAGCAGGGGCCGATATCGGGCCCCTGTTTTTTACCCAAAATAGTTTCGAATCGAGGATTGAACAATGGCAACTGTTACCGCTGCCCTGGTTAAAGAACTGCGCGAGCGTACTGGCGCTGGCATGATGGAATGTAAAAAAGCACTGGTTGAAGCGAACGCTGACATCGAAGTTGCAATCGAAAATATGCGTAAAAGCGGCGCAGCAAAAGCAGCGAAGAAAGCTGGCCGTGTTGCAGCTGAAGGTATTATCCTAGTTAAAGAAAACGACGGTAAAGCTGCAATCGTTGAAATTAACTGTGAAACCGACTTCGTTGCTAAAGATTCTAACTTTGCTGAATTCGCTGACCAAGTAGCCGAAACAGCATTGGCTGAAGGCCTAGATATTGATGCGCTGAAAGAAAAATTTGAACAGCAGCGTGCTGATCTCGTTGCAAAAATTGGTGAAAACATGGACATCCGTCGTGTTTCATTCATCGAAGGCGAAAAAGTTGGCTCTTACCGCATGGCGGTCGTATTGGTGTGGTCGTGGCAGCGAAAGCCGACGAAGAGACCATCAAACACGTAGCAATGCACATTGCTGCGTCTAAGCCTGACTATGTCAATCCTGAAGATGTGCCTGCTGACGTTGTCGAAAAAGAGAAGAAAATTCAGGTTGATATCGCAATGGAATCCGGCAAGCCAGCGGATATCGCAGAGAAAATGGTTGTTGGCCGTATGAAGAAATTCACCGGTGAGATTTCTCTGACTGGTCAAGCATTTGTTATGGACCCATCACAAACTGTGGGCCAAATGCTGAAAGAAAAAGGTGCCGAAGTGACTAACTTTATCCGTTTTGAAGTGGGCGAAGGCATCGAGAAAGAAGAAGTAGACTTTGCTGCAGAAGTTGCTGCGGTACAACAAAGCTAATTCTTGCTGACTCAGACCGCGGTGCTCGCCGCGGTCTTCCATAACCTTCTTCCCTAATTAGTGCCTAATAGAAAGGTAGTGAAATGACTACAAATCCTAAGCCTGCATATCAACGAATTTTACTTAAACTGAGCGGTGAAGCCCTGCAGGGCAAAGATGGATTCGGTATCGATCCCACCGTGCTTGATCGTATGGCGCAAGAAATAAAAGAATTGGTCGAGCTGGGTGTTCAGGTAGGATTGGTCATCGGTGGCGGCAATTTATTCCGGGGTGCGGGTCTTGCTGAGGCGGGAATGAACCGTGTTGTGGGCGATCACATGGGTATGTTAGCCACCGTCATGAACGGTTTGGCGATGCGTGACGCACTTCATCGTGCCTATGTGAACGCACGAGTGATGTCAGCAATTCCTCTAAACGGCGTGTGTGACAGTTATAATTGGGCTGAAGCGATTAGCCAACTTCGCAATGGTCGGGTGGTGATTTTCTCTGCCGGGACCGGAAATCCTTTCTTCACCACTGACTCGGCTGCTTGTTTACGTGGTATCGAAATTGAATCCGATATAGTGATTAAAGCGACCAAAGTCGACGGTGTATATAGTGATGATCCGACGAAAAACCCGGATGCGACACTTTACAACTCGATAACATATCAAGATGTTTTAGACAAAGAGTTGAAAGTGATGGATTTGGCCGCATTTACTCTAGCACGCGATCATAAACTGCCTCTTCGTGTTTTTAACATGAATAAGCCAGGTGCGTTACGACGTGTCGTGATGGGTGAGGCAGAAGGCACTTTGATTACTAACAGCTAAGCCAATATTGGTGGCATAATCTTACAAATTAATTCAATCGCAAGGATATTCCCGTGATTAATGACATAAAAGACGACGCCAAAGCGCGTATGGAAAAAAGTGTAGAAGCGCTGAAGCACGCGTTAGGTAAACTGCGGACTGGGCGTGCACATCCAAGCCTACTAGAAGGCCTTACTGTAGAGTATTACGGCGCGCAAACGCCGTTGAACCAACTCGCGTCTATTGTTGCTGAAGATTCGCGTACCTTGGCGATTAGCGTATATGACAAGCAAGTGACACAAGCAGTTGAAAAGGCGATCATGACCTCCGACTTAGGCTTGAACCCTAACTCTGCAGGCACGGTGATCCGTGTACCTTTGCCACCATTGACCGAAGATCGTCGTAAAGACATGGTGAAAGTGGTTCGTTCGGAAGGTGAACATGCGCGTGTCGCGGTACGCAACATTCGTCGAGATGCCAACAGTGATCTTAAAGCACTGTTAAAAGACAAAGAAATTTCAGAAGATGACGAGCATCGTGCGCAAGATGACATTCAAAAGTTGACTGATGAAGCGGTTAAGAATGTTGATACACTTCTTGATGCAAAAGAAAAAGAGTTGATGGAAGTCTAAATCTCATTAGACTTTACCACCAATGCTAAAGCGCTGTGCGTGCAGTACAGCGCTTTTTATTTGCCAAGGAGAAACATGAGTTCCCAGTCTCTTGATGCGCAGCTCGAATCTGCCGCTTTACCGCAACACATTGCCATTATCATGGATGGCAATGGGCGCTGGGCGAAGGCACGGGGCAAAGCCCGAGTGTTTGGGCATAAAGCAGGTGTCAAGGCGGTACGTAAGACCGTCAAGGCGGCGTCTGAGCTTGGTGTAAAAGCGCTGACTTTATTTGCATTTAGTAGTGAGAATTGGCGTCGCCCAGAAGATGAAGTCAGTGTATTGATGGAGCTATTTATCAATGTGCTGTCACGCGAAGCTAAACGGTTAGACAGTCATGGTGTGCAATTACGCATCATTGGCGATACCTCTCGATTCAGCCCCTCTCTACAAGCGAAAATTGCCGAAGCCCAGGCGCTAACGGCGAATAACGATCGCTTGGTACTGAGTATTGCGGCGAATTACGGTGGGCAATGGGATATTACCCAGCAGCACGTCGTGTGGCCGAAGAGGCTTGTCGCCGGTCATTTGCAACCCAATGATATTGGGGAGCAGAATATCGCGCGTCATTTAATGTTGGCAGATTTACCGGATGTGGATTTAATGATCCGCACCAGCGGTGAATGTCGCATCAGTAACTTTATTTTATGGCAAGCCGCCTATGCTGAGTTGTGTTTTACCGAGCAATATTGGCCTGATTTCAACGAACAGAGTTTGTATGATGCCGTGGCTTGGTATGTCAATCGTGAACGACGTTTTGGCTGCACCGGCGAGCAAATTAAAGCCATGATAACAACGGATAAGTAACCACGAGGAATCAGTTTGCTCAAACAACGTGTTTTAACCGCGGCCTTATTAGTCCCGTTAGTGGTCGCGGGAGTTTTTTACTTACCGTTTCCTGCGTTTGTTGCAGCGATAGCGGTTGTCACTTTAATTGGACTTTGGGAATGGACGCAGTTTGTCTCGGCATCTTCGCGTCTTTTTACCTTTATTATCCCCGCTGCTGCGCTGGCGCTCTCGCTCTTTAGTCTTCCTTTTAGTGCCATGGCGCTCGGACACGTCACACTGCCCCCTTTTGCCTTGGCGGCAATCGGCGCGGCTTGGTGGTTATTCGCAACGCTCTTGGTGCTCTCATATCCTCGTTCAGCCGCGTATTGGACTCATAGCAAGTTATTGCGTTTGCTTTTTGGCCTCGTCACTATGTTGCCTTTCATGTGGAGCGTATTACTGTTGCGTGCAACAGACTATCAGTTCTCCACATTTTATGGCGCGAAGCTAGTACTGTTGGTTTTTGTCCTCGTTTGGTGTGCCGACAGTGGCGCCTATTTTGCTGGGAAAAAGTTCGGTAAGCATAAAATGGCACCTGCGGTAAGCCCGAATAAAACCCTCGAAGGGTTACTGGGGGGGCTGACGGCGGCAGTCGCCGTGACGTGGTTGGGGACGCACCTGTTAAGCATCCATTTTGCCAATGTCGGCGTGTTCTTAGGCATCACTATTGTGACCGCCTTGGCGTCTGTACTGGGGGACTTAGCAGAGAGTATGTTTAAACGTGTCGCTGGGGTGAAAGACAGTGGTCATTTGCTTCCGGGTCATGGGGGAATTCTTGATCGCATTGATAGCCTAACGGCAGCGTTCCCTGTATTTACCGTGTTGTACTTCGCATTTGCGAACTAAGTGAAACGAGTCTTCGACATGCAAAGAATCACCGTCCTCGGCGCGACAGGTTCCATTGGTGCCAGCACGTTAAAAGTGGTTGCATCCAACCCTGAAAAGTTTGAAATCACGGCGTTGGCAGCGCATACCAACGTGGAGAAAATGATCGCCCTATGTGTCTATTGGCAGCCAGCTTATGCGGCGATGGCCAATAGTGAGTCAGCGCAACAATTGCGTCAGGCTTTGCGCGAGAAAGGACTTGGGACAGAAGTGCTCGCCGGCGAAGAGAGTTTATGCCATCTCGCAGCATTGCCTGAGGTTGATATGGTGATGGCGGCGGTTGTCGGTGCGGCCGGGCTGTCTTCAACCATGGCCGCGGTTAAGGCCGGTAAGCGGGTTCTGCTCGCCAATAAGGAAGCCTTAGTGATGTCGGGGCAGTTCTTTATTGATGCTGTTTATCAGTACGGTGCAGAGCTGCTGCCTATCGATAGTGAACACAATGCCATTTTTCAATGCTTGCCGGAATCGGTGCAGCAACAGCCTGGGCGCTGTGATTTGCAAGCGGCCGGTGTCAGTAAAATATTGCTGACGGGCTCGGGCGGCCCGTTTCGCTACCGCGACCCACAGAGTTTGGCGACCGTCAGTGTCGAAGAGGCCGTTGCGCATCCTAACTGGTCGATGGGGCCCAAAATATCAGTCGACTCCGCCACCATGATGAATAAAGGCTTGGAGTACATTGAAGCGCGATGGTTATTCAACGCTCAGCCTCATCAGCTGGAGGTTGTGATCCACCCGCAGTCCGTGATTCACTCAATGGTACAGATGTGTGATGGCTCAGTGCTAGCGCAATTGGGGACCCCAGATATGTGTACGCCGATTGCACACGCAATGGGTTATCCTGAGCGCGTTCAAGCCCCCGTCGCACCACTTGATTTCACTCAAATTGGTGAATTTACCTTTATGGCACCGGATGCGTGCCGCTACCCCTGTCTTTCGTTAGCAATCGCTGCCTGTGAGCAGGGACAAGCGGCAACTACCAGCCTCAATGCCGCCAATGAACAAGCTGTCGCGGCGTTCCTGGCTGAAAAAATCAGCTTTATGGATATCGCTCGCATCAATGAGCAGGTATTGACCCAATTATCGCTTCCCTTGCCAACAAGCTTGGATTGCTTATTTGAGCTGGATAGAATAGCTCGCATTACTGCAAATGAGCAGATTACTAAGGTGGCAAAATGAGCGCTTTTCTTTGGAACGCGGCGGCGTTTATCGTCGCCCTTGGCATACTGGTTGCGATTCACGAATACGGCCACTTTTGGGTCGCTCGTCGCTGTGGTGTGAAGGTTGAGCGTTTTTCTATTGGTTTTGGTCGCGCATTATGGCGCTGGTATGGCAAAGACAATACTGAATATGTCATTGCTGCGATCCCGCTCGGTGGCTACGTGAAAATGTTGGATGAGCGTATTGAGGCCGTCCCTGACGCAGAAAAGCATCGCGCGTTCAACAACCAACCACTGTGGCAACGCAGCGCCATTGTCGCCGCGGGTCCGATTGCTAACTTTATATTTGCTGCCTTTGCGTATTGGCTGGTGATGATGATCGGCGTCCCAGCCGTCAAACCTGTGATCGGTGAAATCGCCCCCAACTCGATCGCCGCTGAAGCCGGAATCGAATCTGGGATGGAACTAACCCAAGTTTCCGGCGTCGAAACCGCTGATTGGCAAGCGGTTAATTTCGCGTTGATCGGACATATTGGTGATGAGGCCATGACCCTCACGGCGAAACAAAGTCCATCGGCAACTTATCAACGTGACTATTCACTGGATTTAACGCAATGGCAGTTTGATCCAGAAAAACAATCTCCCTTGATGACGCTTGGGATCACGCCTTATCGGCCGGCCATCACGTTGGCAGTCGCACAAGTGGTTGAGGACAGTGCTGCCGCTCGAGCCGGACTCAAGCAAGGCGACAAGATTGTTGAGGTGGATGACACCAAGCTTGAGTCATGGATGGGCTTGGTCGAGGTGATTAAAGCGAGTCCGAATCAGACGTTGTCGTTGACGGTATCGCGTGATGGAGAAAGACAAACACTGGCGTTGACGCCGGATGCGCGTGAGCAGCAAGGACAAGTCAGTGGTTATGCGGGGATTGCCCCCCAAATGGAAGCTTGGCCTGAATCATACCGTTTCATGCAACAATATGGCCCATTAGCTGCGATACCAGAAGCCGTGAGTAAAACGGGCCAGGTGATCAGTATGACCGTCAATATGATTAAAAAGCTGCTCACCGGTGATGTGGGTGTGAATAATTTAAGCGGCCCAATATCGATCGCAAAAGGCGCGGGCATGACAGCAGAGATCGGACTGATCTCATTTTTAGGGTTTATGGCACTGATCAGTGTGAACCTGGGCATTATCAATTTACTCCCTCTGCCTGTATTGGATGGCGGCCATTTGCTGTTCTTTGGGATTGAGGCTGTGACACGAAAACCGGTTTCCGAGCGTGTACAGGACTTTGGGTACCGTATCGGCGCTGCCGTGTTGATGATGGTGATGGCAGTGGCATTGTTTAACGACTTCGCCCGACTTTAAACGGTTAGTATTCAAGGATAAGTCAGATAGCACATGGCGATGAAAAAACTATTAATAGCATCTCTTTTAGTGAGCAGCAGTATAGCGCACGCTGACACATTCGAAGTCAGCGATATCCGCTTTGAAGGCCTACAGCGTGTCAGTTTAGGGGCTGCCTTGCTGTCAATGCCAGTACGTGTGGGCGACCAAGTCGATGACGAGGATGTAGCGGATGTGATTAATGCGTTATTTGCCTCGGGAAATTTCGAGGATGTACGCGTATATCGAGATGATGAAACCTTGCTGGTTAAAGTGGTGGAGCGTCCCACAATTGCTAGCATTTCGTTCTCTGGTAACAAAGCGATCAAAAAAGAGCAGCTAAAAGAAAACCTGACCTCTTCCGGGCTACGTGTCGGTGAGGCACTTGATCGCACCAAGCTCAGTAACATTGAAAAAGGCTTAGAAGACTTTTACTACAGTGTGGGTAAATACAGCGCGTCAGTAAAAGCCGTTGTGACCCCATTACCGCGAAACCGCGCGGATTTGAAGTTTGTCTTTACCGAGGGTGTATCGGCCAAGATTGAGCAGATCAATTTTGTCGGTAATGATATCTTTGATGATGAAGCATTGCGCGATAATTTCGATTTGCGTGCCGACGTGCCGTGGTGGAACTTCTTAGCCAATGAGAAGTATCAAAAGCAGATCCTTGCAGGCGATCTGGAAAAACTGCGCAATTTTTATTTGAATCGCGGGTATTTAAAGTTTCGGGTTGAATCGACCCAAGTGGCTATTTCGCCAGATAAAAAGGGTGTTTACATCACATCTGAATGTCAATGAAGGCAAGCCGTATAAGATTGCTGACGTCAACTTTCGTGGCGATCCGCAAAACGAAGACACTTACCGTTCATTGGTCAGCTTCACCCGTGGCGATACCTACAATGGCGATAAGGTGACCGCGCTCGAAGAGGCCATTAAGCGCCATCTTGGTGAAACCGGCTTTGCCTACCCGAAAGTCAATACCATGCCGACCTTTAATGATGAGGAGCAGCAAGTCTCACTAACCGTCAATGTTGAACCAGGTAAACGGATCTACGTGCGTAATATCCGCTTTTCCGGTAATACCACGTCTAAAGATGAAGTGTTACGCCGTGAAATGCGACAGCTGGAAGGCACCTGGCTTAATTCCAAAGCGGTCACTCGGGGTAAAGAACGGTTGAGTCGTACCGGCTTTTTCCAAAACGTGGAAGTGGATACACAACGCGTGCCGGGAACCGACGATCAGGTTGATGTTAACTACAAAGTCAAAGAAGCCAACTCCGGCAGCATTAATTTTGGTATCGGCTACGGGACCGAGTCTGGCGCCAGTTTACAGCTCGGTTTGCAGCAAGATAACTTTGCTGGCACCGGTAATCGCTTTGGCATTAATGCCATGGTCAATGATTACCGTAAAAACCTGACGTTAGAATATCGCGACCCCTACTTTACCCTCGATGGTGTCAGCCTTGGCGGTAAGGTCTTTTACAACGAATTTGAAGCGCGTGATGCCAATATCGTTGAATATACCAACAAAAGCTATGGGACAAACCTGACCTGGGGCTTCTGGACCGATGAACTGAACTCGATCGATTTCTCACTCGGTTATACCCATAACAAAATTGAGAATATTGGTCGCTACTATCAAATCGACAAGTTCCTCGAACGCCATGATGACCATCGAACCAACAATGATGGACTCGAAGTCGACGATTTTGATATGTCCGTCTCGTGGACGCGCAACAATCTCAACCGTGGTTACTTCCCAACTGCTGGTAATTATCAGCGTGCCTCCTACCGCATGACAGTACCGGGGTCAGACGTACAGTATTTTAAAATGCAGTACGATATTCGCCAGTATATGCCGCTGACGCAAGAGCATGAATTTACCCTATTAACGCGGGGGCGTCTTGCGTATGGTAACGGCTATGGTCAAACCAACGGTCAAGACCATATGCTGCCGTTTTATGAAAACTATTACGCCGGTGGCTTCTCATCACTGCGTGGCTTCCGCTCAAACTCGGTAGGCCCTAAAGCGATTTATGAAGCAGGTGGCTCTGAGCAGCCGGACGGGGACATTGAACAATCCGAAGGGTCTTACGGTTCAAGTGATGCGGTCGGTGGTAACGCCATGGCCCTTGCCAGTGTTGAGCTGATTGTGCCGACGCCATTTGCTTCGGATGAAGCACGCGAGCAAATCCGTACCAGCGTCTTTATTGATGCTGCCTCTGTGTGGGACACTGAGTTTGATCGGCAAGAACTGGTTGACATGGGCTATCCCGCCGGCACAAAAGACTACTCCGATCCATCCAATATCAGTGCCGCTTACGGTGTGGCACTGCAGTGGATGTCACCGATGGCACCTTTGGTGTTCTCCATCGCAAAACCTATAACTAGCCAGCCTGGCGACGATGAAGAGTTCTTTACCTTCACGATCGGGCGCACATTCTGATGTTCAGAAAGGAGACTATTGTGAAATCATTGTTGAAAGCAGCGGGACTGAGTGTCGCGGTATTGACGACGTCTATGTACGCATCAGCGGCTGATGCTGCGCAGAAAGTGGGCTACGTATCAACTGGTGCCGTGATGTCGCAACTGGCACAAAAAAATAACCTGAATGAAAAACTACGTGGTGAATTTAAAGATCGCATCGCTGAGATCGAGCGTTTGAAAGAAAAGCTCTCAAAAGGCGTTGAGAAGCTCAAACGTAATGGTGAGTTGATGAGTGAAGACGAACGGGTGAAGTTACAACGCGAGCTTCAGTCGATGGAGTCTGACTATAAACTCAAAGTAAAAGCCTTGCAGGAAGATCAGCGCAAGCGCGGCGGCCAAGAAGAGTCTAAGCTAGTGCAAAAGCTAAAAAAAGCGGTCGATCAAGTTGCTGAGCAAGAAGGCTATGACATCGTTATTGATGCCAATGCTGTCTTGTACGCTAACCCAAGCGATGATTTGTCTGAAAAAGTGATCAACGCAGTTAACTAACCGTCGAGGAGCCCATGGTTTCAATTACTCTCGCTGAATTAGCGGAAAAACTGGATGCACAGCTCCACGGAGACGGCGCTGTAACGATAACCTCGCTTGCAGGGATGAATTCAGCGGGAGAAGGGCAAATCACCTTCTTATCCAGCCCCAAATATCGTAAGGGGCTCGCACAGTGTCGCGCCAGCGCGGTAATGCTTAAAGAAGACGATCTTGCTCATTGTCAAGGCAATGCTCTGGTGGTTGTCGACCCTTATTTGGCGTATGCCAAAGTGGCGCAAATTCTTGATAGCACGCCTGCCTGCGCCATTAATATTGCGCCGTCAGCGGTGGTTGCAAGTGATGCCATTCTCGGTGAAGGCGTGGCCATTGGTCCTAATGCAGTGATTGAATCAGGCGCGTTAATTGGTGATAACGTCCAAATTGGCGCAGGTTGCTTTGTTGGCAAGGGCGCCAAACTCGGTGCGCGTACGAAGCTTTGGGCCAATGTCAGCGTCTATCATGAGGTGGTGATCGGCCAAGATTGCCTGGTCCAAGCCGGCACCGTGATCGGGCAGATGGCTTTGGTTATGCTAATGATAGAGGTCAGTGGATAAAAATTCCTCAGCTTGGCCGAGTTGTGATAGGTGATCGGGTCGAAATCGGTGCGTGTACTACCATCGATCGCGGAGCGTTGGATGATACCAAGATTGCTGATGGGGTGATTATCGACAACCAGTGCCAGATTGCGCATAATGTGTCGATTGGTGAGAACACGGCAATCGCTGGTGCAACGGTGATGGCAGGCAGTCTCAAAGTGGGCAAACAGTGCTTTATCGGTGGTGCCTGCGTGTTTAACGGCCATATGGAAATCACAGACAACGTGACCATCACAGGGATGGCGATGGTAATGCGGCCAATCACTGAGCCGGGCATGTATTCGTCCGGTATTCCGTTGCAGCCCAATCGCGAGTGGCGGAAAACAGCCGCACGTGTGCTCAAAATTGACGAGATGCACAAGCGACTTAAAGAGTTGGAACATCAGCTCGACAAACAAGATTAACGCTGAGAGCTGACAATAGCAGGCCCGCCTTAGTACGCGGGCCGTTTTGCGTTAATGAAGTCAGTATTGGATTTGAATGGGAATACTACCTTGACTCGCGAAAAGAAAGTTTTATATATCAATGAAATCAAAGCGCTGTTACCACACCGCTACCCTTTTTTGTTGATTGATCGTGTTACCGATTTTGAAGAAGGGCAGTACCTTCACGCAATTAAAAATATCACGGTTAATGAGCCGCAGTTCACCGGGCATTTTCCGCAGTTGCCAGTGTTTCCAGGCGTACTCATTCTAGAGGCGATGGCACAAGCGACAGGCCTACTCGCGTTTAAGACCTTCGGTAAGCCGAAAGACAACGAGCTATACTATTTTGCAAGCATTGATAATGCGAAATTCCGCCGCCCAGTTTCGCCAGGCGACCAACTGGTTTTAGAAGTGGAGTTTATTAAAGAGCGCCGAGGTATTGCCGCCTTTACTGGCGTCGCAAAAGTCGATGGTGATGTTGTCTGCTCGGCTCAACTAAAGTGCGCAAGAAGAGAGATCTAGTTGTGATCCACGAAACTGCCTATATCCATCCCGCTGCGGTTGTCGAAGACGGCGCGGTATTGGGAGAAAATGTAAAAATTGGCGCCTTTTCTTATGTGGGGGAGGGCGTTGAAATCGGCCCAGGAACCGAAGTGATGACCCATGTGGTGATCAAAGGCCCTACGCGTATTGGCCGTGATAATAGAATCTATCAGTTCGCCTCGATTGGTGAGGCGTGCCAAGATCTTAAATATGCTGGCGAGCCAACCACGTTGGACATTGGTGATCGTAATACCATTCGGGAAAGCGTGACCATGCACCGTGGCACGGTTCAAGATAAGGGTGAAACCAAGGTTGGCCACGATAACCTGTTTATGATTAACGCTCACGTTGCACACGATTGTGTTGTCGGGAATCATTGTATTTTTGCCAACAATGCCACCTTGGCCGGACACGTCCATGTCGATGACTATGCGATAGTGGGTGGGATGTCAGCGATTCACCAATTCTGTGTCGTTGGTTGCCATGCCATGCTAGGCGGTGGATCCATCGTGGTTCAAGACGTGCCGCCTTACGTGATGGCACAAGGCAATCACTGCACGCCGTTTGGTATTAATGTGGAAGGCCTTAAGCGCCGTGGTTTCGACAAGTCGGCGATCCGTGCGATTCGTGCGGTGTATAAAAATATGTATCGTTCAGGTAAGACGCTAGAAGAAGTCAAGAAGGAGATCGCGGCGCAAGCAGACGATGAGCCAGCATTAGCGTTGTTTCTCGACTTTTTTGAACGCTCAACGCGAGGCGTTATTCGTTAATGTTACCGAGTGAGCGTCCATTACGGGTTGGAATCGTCGCCGGAGAAATCTCCGGCGATGTTTTAGGTGAAGGCCTGATCAAGGCACTGCGCGCCCAACACCCGAATATCGAATTTGTCGGCATCGGCGGGCCACGAATGATCGCACAAGGCTGTCAGAGTCTGTTTGATATGGAAGAACTGGCAGTGATGGGGCTGGTGGAAGTCTTGGGTCGTTTGCCACGTTTATTGAACGTGAAGGCTGCACTGGTGAAGCACTTCACCACCCATCCACCCGATGTTTTTATTGGTATTGATGCCCCGGACTTTAACTTACGTCTCGAAGCCTCGCTAAAAAAAAATGGGATAAAAACGGTGCATTACGTCAGTCCGTCAGTGTGGGCATGGCGGCAAAAGCGGATCGTTAAAATTGCGGCAGCCACAGACCTTGTCTTGGCGTTTCTGCCCTTTGAAAAAGCGTTTTACGATAAGTTTAACGTGCCTTGTGTCTTTGTTGGCCACACCATGGCCGATAGCATTCCGATGCAAGTCGATAAGTTGGCTGCACAGCAAACCCTAGGGCTTGATCCCAATAAACGTTGGTTAGCGGTACTCCCGGGGAGCCGCGGCAGTGAAATGGAGATGCTAGCACCGCCATTTTTACAAGCATGTAAACGGCTAGCTACACATTACCCGGATCTCGGCTTTGTGGTGGCACTGGTTAACTCGGCACGTCGTGAACAGTTTGAGCAGGCCTGGCAAACTCATGCCCCTGACCTGTCTTTTACTTTGGTAAATGACACAGCTCGGCAAGTGATCAGTGCTTCCGACGCGTCTTGCTTGCTTCTGGAACGGTGGCGCTCGAGTGCATGCTGTTGAAACGCCCCATGGTGGTTGGCTATAAAGTGAAACCACTGACGGCGTGGTTAGCCCGACGCCTGCTGAAAACGCGTTATGTATCTTTGCCCAATATTTTGTCGGATGCTCCTTTGGTGCCAGAGCTATTGCAAGAAGAGTGCGATCCTGACGCCTTGGCGGATGCGGTTGCGCACTTGCTAGATGATGATAATCAGGCCTTGTTGAATACATTTACACAGCTGCACCAAACCATTCGCAAAGATGCGGATGCGTCAGCGGCATCAGCAGTATTAGAGTTAGTGAAAAATCATGACAGATGAGGCATTTGTATACCCCGACGCACGCTTGATTGCCGGTGTTGATGAGGTTGGGCGCGGCCCGCTTGTCGGTGCCGTCGTCACAGCGGCCGTGATTTTAGATCCTAATCAGCCGATTGTTGGCTTAACCGATTCAAAAAAATTGAGCGAGAAAAAACGGCTTGCACTGTATGATCAGATAAAGCAAAAAGCGCTTTCATGGTCAGTGGGGCGTGCTGAGCCCGATGAAATTGATTCACTCAATATATTACATGCCACCATGCTAGCGATGCAGCGTGCGGTGAATGGGCTGTCCGGTCACCCCGGATTATGTGCTGATTGATGGCAATCGAATTCCTGACTTACCGATGCCCGCGCAAGCGGTTGTGAAAGGTGATTTACGCGTGGCTGAGATCAGTGCTGCATCGATCTTAGCCAAGGTCGATCGCGATCATGAAATGGCGTTGTTGGATGCGGCTTATCCTGATTACGGGTTTGCCCAACATAAAGGGTATCCGACTAAAGTGCATATGGCCGCTTTAGCTGAACATGGTGCCTTGCCGATGCACCGTAAGAGCTTTAAGCCGGTTAAACGCGCGCTGGGCATTGACTAGTGCGTGCCATTTATCTCAGCCAATCACAGAAGTAGCGAGTTTTATGTCTGAGCCACGTTTCGTCCACTTACGCATTCACAGTGACTACTCCATGGTTGATGGGGTGTCCAAAGTGCCGCCATTGGTAAAAAAAGTGGCGGAAATGGGCATGCCTGCGATGGCATTAACCGATTTCAGTAATTTATGTGGGCTGGTTAAGTTCTATAACACCGCGAACAATGTGGGCGTGAAACCCATTATCGGGGCAGATTTTAACATTCAATCTGACGCGTTTGGTGATGAGTTATGTCAGCTAACCTTACTTGCGACGAATAAAGTTGGGTACAAGAACCTGACACTACTGATCTCCAAAGCGTATTTGCGCGGCCATGTGCAGCATCGCCCTGTGATTGATCAGCAATGGTTGATTGACCATGCCGAAGGCTTAATTGTGCTGTCCGGCGGCTGTCGTGGTGATTTGGGCCGTGCTTTACTGAAAGGCAATCAAGCGCTCGCCGAACAGTGCGCGCACTTCTATCAACGGTACTTTCCTAACGCTTACTATATGGAGTTGGTGCGTACCGGACGCGAAGATGAAGAGGTCTACCTCCACTTTGCTGTGGACTTTGCGACCGAGCATGACTTACCTGTCGTGGCGACTAATGAAGTCTGTTTTCTCTCACCAGACGAATTTGATGCTCACGAAATTCGCGTCGCGATTCATGATGCTTTACGCTCGATGATCCGCGTCGGCCCAAACACTACAGTGCAGAGCAGTATTTGCGCACTGAGCAAGAAATGTGTGAGCTGTTTGCGGATATTCCCGAGGCACTGACAAACAGTGTTGAAATTGCCAAACGCTGTAATGTGCCGGTTAGGCTCAACGAATACTTCTTACCTAACTTCCCAACCGAGGGACTGGAAATTGATCAGTATTTGGTCAAGCGGTCGCAAGAAGGGTTAGAAGAACGTCTCGCTTTTCTGTTTCCTGATGAAGCAGAAAGAACACGTCGACGCCCAGACTATGATGCGCGCTTAGAACGTGAGCTTGGCGTGATTAACCAAATGGGATTTCCGGGTTACTTTTTGATCGTGATGGAGTTTATCCAATGGTCAAAAGACAACGATATTCCTGTTGGTCCGGGACGTGGTTCGGGTGCCGGTTCATTGGTTGCGTATGCCTTAAAAATTACCGACCTGGATCCGCTGCAATTTGATCTGCTTTTCGAACGTTTTTTGAATCCCGAACGTGTCTCTATGCCAGACTTCGATGTCGACTTCTGTATGGATAAGCGTGACTTGGTGATTGACCATGTCGCTGACATGTATGGGCGTGATGCGGTGTCGCAGATCATCACCTTTGGGACCATGGCGGCCAAAGCGGTCATTCGCGATGTGGGTCGGGTGTTGGGCCACCCTTATTGGCTTTGTGGATCGCATTTCTAAACTGGTGCCTCCTGATCCGGGCATGACTCTTGAAAAAGCCTTTGATGCAGAGCCTCAGCTGGTCGAAGTCTACAATAATGATGAGGAAGTCAAAGCGCTTATCGACATGGCGCGGAAGCTGGAAGGCGTAACACGTAACGCCGGCAAGCATGCGGGTGGGGTGGTGATTTCCCCCACCACCATCACCGATTTCTCGCCGCTCTATTGTGATAGCGAGGGACACCATCCCGTCACTCAGTTTGATAAAAACGACGTTGAAACTGCAGGCCTAGTTAAGTTTGATTTCTTGGGCCTACGGACGCTGACAATTATCGACTGGGCGCTTGGGATGATCAATCCTCGTTTGAAGGCAAAAGGGCAGGATCCGATTGATATTACCGCGATCCCAATGGCCGACCAGGCGTCATTTGCGATGCTGCGAAAAGCCGAGACCACCGCGGTTTTCCAGTTAGAATCCCGCGGATGAAGGAGTTGATCAAACGTCTCCAGCCCGATAGTTTTGAAGATATGATCGCCTTGGTAGCCTTGTTCCGGCCCGGCCCGTTGCAATCAGGGATGGTCGATAACTTTATCGATCGTAAACATGGCCGTGAGCAGGTTTCTTATCCCGATGAGAAATGGCAACACCCGTCACTGCAAGAAACGCTTGAGCCGACCTATGGCATCATCCTCTATCAAGAGCAGGTGATGCAGATTGCGCAAACGCTAGCGGGTTATACTCTGGGCGGTGCAGACTTGCTGCGTCGCGCGATGGGCAAGAAAAAGCCCGAAGAAATGGCCAAGCAGCGCGCGATCTTTGAAAAAGGTGCCATCGCCAACGGCATTGATGGCGAGCTGGCGATGCGTATCTTTGACTTGGTAGAAAAGTTCGCCGGTTATGGCTTTAACAAATCACATTCGGCGGCATACGCATTAGTTTCTTACCAAACGCTGTGGCTAAAAGCGCACTATCCTGCTGAATTTATGGCGGCGGTGATGACTGCCGATATGGATAACACCGACAAAGTCGTGGGGCTGGTGGAAGAATGTCGCCGCATGAAGCTGACGGTATTACCGCCCGATGTGAACGCCGGTCTTCACCATTTTACCGTGAATGACCAAGGCGAGATTGTCTACGGGGTTGGAGCGATTAAAGGCGTCGGCGAAGGGCCAATAGAAACGATTGTCGCCGCCCGTGAGCAAGACGGTTATTTCCTTGATCTATTTGATTTTTGTGCCCGAATCGATACCAAAAAAGTCAACAAACGTGTGATTGAGCGGCTTATCCGCGCCGGGGCGATGGATAAGCTAGGACCGCATCGTGCTGCGATGATGGCGTCTGTGGATGAAGCGATCCGGGCTGCGAGCCAACACCATCAAGCTGAGGCTTATGGGCAAACTGATATGTTCGGCGTACTAACCGACGCCCCTGAAGAAGTGGAGCACGCCTACGCGCATGCAGCCCCTTGGCCAGATAAAATATGGTTAGAGGGAGAGAGAGAAACCCTAGGCTTGTATTTAACCGGCCATCCCATTAATAGTTACCGTAAAGAGCTGAAAAATTATGTGACCTGGCGGTTGGAAGATGCGCATGCAACCAAACGCGATGTGATCTCGACCGTTTCAGGCTGGTGATTGCGGCGAGGGTGATGACCACCAAGCGCGGCTCCCGGCTTGGGATTTTGACCCTGGATGATCGTTCGGGCCGTATGGAAGTGATGCTTTTTTCTGACGTGCTCGACAAATATCTTGATCTCGTGGAGAAAGATCGCATTCTGGTGGTCTCAGGACAGGTCAGCTTTGATGACTTCAACGGGGGGCTTAAAATGACGGCCCGTGAATTGATGGACATTAGCCAAGCGCGTGAAAAATATGCACGCTGTTTGGGCATATCGATGTCATCTGAGCAAATTGATGCACCATTTTTTGAACGGTTTCATGATGCACTGGCGCCGTATCGTTCGGGTACCGTGCCGGTGAATATCTATTATCAGCGTGATGATGCACGTGCTCGGTTGCGTTTAGGCGCAGAATGGCGTGTCACGCCAACCGATGAATTAATCGACACCTTGAAAGGTTTGCTCGGTAATGAGCAAGTCGAATTAGAGTTTAACTAAGCCAGGCTGGTGACGTGTCGCGTACACTGGCGGTGACCAATAGGATTCTCTTGGTATGAGTCTTAATTTTTTAGAGTTCGAAAAACCGATCGCAGAATTAGAAGCCAAAATTGAGGCCCTTCGCGCGGTGTCCAAACGTGGTGGCGAAGACGCGGTTAACTTAGATAAAGAAATCGAGCAGCTGGAAACCAAAAGCGTTGAGCTCACCCGGAAGATTTTCGGTGATTTAGGTGCTTGGCAAGTGGCCCAGTTAGCGCGTCATCCACAGCGTCCTTACACTTACGACTACCTGAATCGGATTTTCCACGAATTTGATGAACTGGCCGGCGATCGTGCGTATGCCGACGATAAAGCCTTGGTCGGTGGGCTGGCACGCCTTGAGGGACGCCCAGTGATGGTGATCGGTCATCAAAAAGGTCGCGATACCAACGAAAAGGTAAAACGTAACTTTGGGATGCCAAAACCTGAAGGATACCGCAAAGCATTGCGCCTGATGAAGATGGCGGAACGGTTTAATATTCCTGTGATCACCTTTATTGATACCGCCGGCGCGTATCCGGGCGTCGGGGCGGAAGAGCGCGGCCAATCTGAAGCCATTGCTCGCAACCTGAAAGAAATGGCTGGGCTAACAGTCCCTATCATTTGTAATGTGGTCGGTGAAGGCGGCTCGGGAGGCGCACTGGCGATCGGCGTGGGCGATTACGTCAATATGCTGCAATACTCAACCTACTCGGTGATTTCGCCTGAAGGGTGTGCATCGATTCTCTGGCGTGATTCGGCAAAAGCGCCGCAAGCCGCAGAGGCAATGGGTATGACGGCGCCACGGCTGAAAGAGCTGGGCTTAATTGATTCGGTGATCAGCGAACCTCTAGGTGGCGCACATCGCGACCTGACGGCGATGGCAGAGAGTATCAAGGAAACCTTATTGGCCCAACTGGCTGATTTGGAAAGCTTAGATACGGAAAGCCTTCGCGATCGTCGTTATCAGCGCTTATTAAATTACGGTTATTGCTAAGCCGTCATGGTGTTTATAGGGATGAAAGGGCCGTCGGGGCCCTTTTCTTTTTTTCAGCCGGCCCGCAACAATAGCGGATGATCTCGAGTGAATGCCTATGCTTTACCAACAACTTTATGATTGCTTGGCACCATTAACAACGGCGCCACGGCAGATAATCCTCGCATTAAGTGGTGGTCTGGATTCTCGTGTGCTGCTTGCGCTGTTGGCTCAGTATCGTGATCAGCACCCACAACATCGTTATCGGGTGGTTCATGTGAATCATGGTTTGCAGCAGCAGGCTGATCAATGGGCCAGGCAATGCCAATACTGGCTGAGCAAGCGGGCTTTGACTGCCGGGTTGAGCATGTTGAATTAGATAGTGCACTCAGTATTGAACACGCCGCACGTGAAGCAAGGTATCAGGCCTTGCAACAACACCATCGAGCGCGAAAGGCTTAGTGTTAACGGCGCAGCATAGCGATGATCAAGTTGAAACATTTTTCCTCGCGCTAAAGCGTGGCAGTGGCCTCGACGGATTAGCAGGGATGCCCGAGGTGCGTCCATTAGGAAAAGGCTGGCTCGTGCGGCCCCTCTTAGCCCAATCACGTGCGGCTCTTGCAAGCTATGCCAGTCATCATGGACTGAATTGGATCGAGGATCCTAGCAATCAGAAAACCCGCTTTGATCGTAACTTTTTACGTCAGCACTGGTTACCACAAGCGGATTCACGCTGGCCTGGCTTTCGGCAAGCCGTTCAACGTACACAGCGTTTATGTGCAGAGCAATCCTCGCTACTGACGCGTTTTATCGCGCCGATGGTTGAAAATGCACTCAGTGATTCGGGCGCTTTACCGATCGCAATACTTCCTCAAACGGACCCCACTCTGACGCATGCACTGCTCCGTCATTGGCTAAAACGGCATAGGTTAGTACTTACTTACGCGCAGTTAGAGGCACTTATCCGTGATGTAATCCACGCCAAACAAGACGCCAATCCTTGTTTGACCATCGCGGATGTCAGTATTCGTCGGTATCAGCATAAGCTTTATGTCGTTACCCCTTGTGCTGACGTATCGCAGTGGCAAGGAGAGCTTACGCCGGACCAGTCCCTCACATTACCCGATGGACTTGGGCAGCTGCATTTGCTGCCCTATGAGACAGCAGCGTCAGGTTTAGCGCTCGGGCCATTAACATCATCAACGCTCAGGGTGCACTTTAATCCGAGTGGCTTAGCGGTACATCCGGTGGGGCGACAAGGGCGTCGAAAACTGAAAAAACTCTATCAAGAGGCGGCGATCCCAAGTTGGTTACGTCGTCGACAACCGATTGTCTGTGATGAGCAGGGCGTGGTGGCGGTAGCTGACCGTTTTGTTCGTCTGGGGGCAAACGGCCAGCAATGGCGACTGGTTTGGCAACATTCACTTTAGCCCATTCAATGTCACGTTAAATCGAAGCCAAAAGAAACATCGCGCATCATGCCAGCATCGTAGCACGCTAAACTAGTGATGATTAATTGCTCAGTTAAGCGCGCCGGGCTTGCTTAATTTCTCCGAATTACTTAATGTACTAGTCTAATGATACATGAGGTGAGTGGTAATGGCATCAAATCGCGAGTTGTTCGGTACTAGGATTGGCTTTATTCTCGCTGCAGCAGGGGCTGCGGTTGGGCTCGGTAATATTTGGGGGTTTCCGACCCAAGCCGCCAGTAATGGGGGAGGGGCTTTTCTGCTCGTCTATCTACTGATGATTCTGCTGGTCGCGTTTCCTATGCTGGTGGTTGAGATGGCGATTGGCCGTCATGGTCGTGCCAACCCCTTAGACAGCATGCGCGCATTAAGTGACAACCCGTTAATGAAGCGCTTGGGTAGTGGTGTCGGTCTTATTGGCCTAGCGGTGCCGTGTATGGTGTTAGCGTTTTATAGCATCGTTGGTGGTTGGTTAGTGTCATTTTTGCTCGCCGCGGTCGCAGAGATCCTGCAATTTACCGATGCAGCGGCTTGGTTAAAAGGCTTTTCGGCCTCGCGTAACCTGTTTGGCGCGATCCTTTTTTATATTTTGACCATCTTTATTGTCCAAGCTGGGGTCAAGCAAGGGATCGAACGCTGGTCAACGCGTTTAATGCCCGCGCTATTTATATTGTTCGCCGCCATGTTTATCTACATCATGACATTACCAGGGGCGACAGAAGGGCTTAAGCACTACCTCATTCCAGACTTTAGCAAGATCATGGACAAAGACTTGTTGCTAGCGGCGATGGGGCAAGGCTTCTTTTCGCTGACAATTGGTGGGTGCTCGATGTTGATTTATGGCTCATACCTTAGCCAGAAAGAAAACCTGCCCAAGATGGCCTTAAGTGTGACCTTGGTGGATACTGCCGTGGCGGTGGTTGCGGGATTAGTGGTATTGCCGGCGATGTTTGTTGCGATGAACCAAGGCGTCGAGATTTATGGCCAAGATGGTAGCTTGTTGAGTGCTGATACCCTGGTATTCACAGTGCTACCCTTATTATTTGAGAGTTTAGGTGCCGCCGGCCCTTATGTGTCTTTGGTCTTTTTCTTATTAATGACAATTGCCGCACTGACGTCTTCTATTTCTATGCTCGAGTGTCCGGTTGCACTTGCCAGCGAGCGGTTAGGATCAAGCCGTAAGTTGACCAGCTGGGTGCTCGGTGGCCTAATTGCCGCGTTTAGTGCGGTAATTGTTTTCCACTTTGGTACTTTGTTCGGGTTAGTGGCAAAAGTGGCTACTCAATACTTCCAGCCTTTTGCTGCTTTATTGTTTTGCTTATTTGGTGGCTGGATCTGGGCGCGTGACCGCAAGTTGTCTGCCTTACGTGAGGGTTATGACGATATTGAACAGAGCCTGTTTTGGAAAATTTGGCCCGCCTATGTGAAGTTTGTGTGTCCTATTTTAGTGGCGACTGTGCTGTGGGTTTCATTGGGTTAAGCGAGCACGCACACAGGGTGAGTCGAGATAAAAAAGCGGACGCGAGGTCCGCTTTTCTCGTTTTAGTCCTGATTACCGAAATTGCTTCGTTGCTTCTAGGTAATCAAACCCCGCTTCTTTAAGCCGAGCACAGAGCGTAGTTTTATCTATCTCGTAATAACGAACCAAATCGTCCAAGCTGTCGAACTCATCACGCAACTTCATATTGATGATGCTCATCAGCATCACAGGATCCATGCTTGCGTAATTGTTTAAATCCATCTTAGTCCTCGTGATCGCTAATCAACAAATTGGCCGCCGCAAAGGCAGCTTGGTCGCGACGTGACTGGGAAATCGACGGATCTTGTGCAACGTCGTTTAGGGTGTTTAGCGCACAGTGGATCGCCGCGGGAATATAGCCTTGTTCGCCACTGCCTATTTCGGCATAGCGTTGGCGAATAAGATCACAGCAGTCTGCAACTTTCATGATTGTCTCCTCAAGTGATGATGTGGATCACTATACCCAATCTCACCGGCAGGAGGAAAGTGTTAACGTGCGCGCTTTTGGCGGTACATGCTCTGGTCAGCACGCTCGTAAAGGGAGAGATTATTATCGCCTTGTCGGTACTCAGAAAACCCGACCGAGGCACTGATCTGATGGCTGGATAGCAGGTGGTCATGAGCAACGAGTTGCTTAACGCGTGTTGTGACCCGTTTGACCGACGTTTGACTCGCGGGCTGTAAAATGACGGCAAACTCATCGCCGCCAAGCCGGTAGCAACGATCACTCCCTCTCACCGCTTCTCTCACCAGCAATGAAAAACGACGTAATACCTTATCGCCGTCTAAATGACCATAGGTATCGTTCACTTGTTTAAAGTTGTCCATATCGAACATCACCATCACAAGGCCGATATTTTCGCGTTCGCACACCGCAACCGCATGCTTTAGATCCTGATCAAAGCTCGTGCGGTTATGTAGACCTGTTAAACCATCGAGTAACGCCATATTTTTCACGCGTGTATACTCGACGGCATTATTGAGTGGGCCGGCTAATAACTTGTGATAGGTATGCAATAAGCTAATTTCGTCTCGGTCGAGCTTATAAGGCGTCGAATACTGAAGCACACCAAGCGGCTGCCTATTGAATTTTATTGAAAACGTTTGACGAAAGGTATGTTGCTCGCCGCGGCGAATGATATTGGAGATGTCATCGTGCTCCCAAATAATTCGACCGATATCGATATGTTTTTCTAATTGGCGTGCATAGACCTCGAACAGCACCTTTATATCAAGGTGGCCTTGCAGTTTTTGCAGCAACAGCAAACGCTGATCGGCGCCCAACGGAATAATCCGCGGCGAGGATTCAGCCTTTGTATACTGCTTTATGTGCGAGGCATTCATCAAGGGATAACAACTCTACAGTGACGTGTGTTTAGAACGATAAAGCAGAAATCATGCCAGCCTTTTATACCCGTCATCATCATGGGAGATGGAAGCCAACAAAGATATTGTTTATAAATAGTTAATCGGTCAGTAGGGAAAGAATATCGGACTGATGATTGTGTGCATCGCGATAGCCAATGTCAATCAACTGGCGAAGGTATGCCGGCTCAAATAACAAATAACTGGCTAGGGTGGCATCTTGTTCCGCATTGATGCCCAATAACTTGAGTAAACTCCGCAAAGCTATCGGCATATGTGGGTAAAAGCGCTTGGCCATGGGCTCAAAAGGCTCTGAAGGACGCAGGTGTAAAACATCAATATGGCGTAGTCCTAGCTGCTGTTGCCCTGATGGCGTTAGTGCATCGGCCACTTGATTGAGCCGTTGAAGGTGCTCTAAATCGGCAGACAGTGTATCGGCGAAAATGGCATTCATCAGGTGGCCACCGAGCATCGCTAGCCCAGGCGCTGTATTGTTCATTTGGGTGGGCTGCCGGATCCCGGTGGTTAAATCTAAAATGAGAATGCGCTCCGCATCCATTTTTACAGCCGGCCGTAAAGGTGCAATTTGGTGGATAGCACCATCCCCGTAAAAGTCATGGCCAATTCGGGAGGCTGGAAACATAAATGGGATAGCGGAAGAGGCGAGTAAGTGCTCTGTCGATATCTGACTGCGCCGTCCTACCGCGCGGCACGTGCCAAGGCGGGATGTGGGGCGCCCCCKCCTGGGAAAAAGCTAAACTGGACGTGGCCCAGCTCGTA
>NZ_AQOD01000057.1 GCF_000513715.1 Salinivibrio socompensis S35 | reverse complement strand
AAAGCAGCAGCAGCCGGTGGTGCTGTGGTTTACGGGCTTATCAGGGTCGGGAAAGTCTACCATTGCCGGGACATTGGAAGCGGCCTTGGTGGCGGAAGGGCACCACACCTATTTATTGGATGGCGATAATATTCGCCACGGATTGTGTCGCGATTTAGGCTTTTCTGATCAGGACAGAGCGAGAATATTCGTCGGATTGGCGAAGTGGCTAAATTGATGACCGATGCCGGTCTTATCGTGCTCAGTGCCTTTATCTCACCGTTTCGCGCGGAGCGAGAGATGGTGCGCGAGCGTTTGCCTGAGGGGCAGTTTATTGAAGTCTTTGTCGATACCCCGCTGGCAGTGTGTGAGCAGCGCGATCCGAAAGGGCTCTACAAAAAGGCACGTGCCGGTGAGATCCCAGCGTTTACTGGGATTTCGTCCGACTACGAGCCACCGCAAACACCGGCTATTCACTTAAAAGGCGATCAGAGCATTGATGCGCATGTGGCGGCGTGTCTTGACGTGTTGCGCGATAGGGGGGTGCTGCGCACCTAAACCTGTCACGCATGAGTGTTGACGGTATCGCCCACGTCGCTGTGCATCTCAAAGCCTTCGGCGAGTAACGCACAAATAGCATGATGGTAGTCGGGGTGCACGCGTTTACCCACCAGTTTGGCCAGCTCATGGCCGGTGGGGCTAAAGCGGTAATAATAAAGGCGCATGCCTTTGTGTAACGGGGTGAGCATGTATTGGGTGTCTTGCAGTGTAAACGGCATCGCAGGCTGCATCTCAATGATCCCAGATTCTAGCTCGGTGCGCAGGATCAGCCCAAGTCCATCAGTAACATTAAGTCGGTATAAGAGAGCTGGTAATGGCCGAGTGAGAGTTTGTGTGGTGGCTCAGGGCGGAGCAGCTGCACCAACCTTGGCGGCGGCGAAAGCCAGTCACCAACTTTTTGGTGCTGTCTTGGCCAAAGGTACTCGAGAGGGCACACGCGCGTTGCAACGCTTGAGCCTCGCGCTGGGTCATGGTCTCTAAAAGGGTGAGCGCTTTGATCGAGGTATTTCCTGGACGTAACATCTCTTGTTTTAGGATCTTGGCCCAAAGCTGTTGCATCGCATGGCCGTGAATATTGCGTGCTAAGTCGAAAAAGCGCACCAGCCAGTCTGGATCAGGCGTTTGAGCCGTTTCACTGTGGCAACTTTCGTAGGTATGAGCAATGATCGCCTCGAGGTTGGCTTGTTGCTTTTGCATCACTTGGCGTTGACGATTCGCGCTGCGGTGGGCGAGATCCTCTTGCTCCACGTCTTGTAGGCGGGCATCAACTTGATACTCGCTCGCAATCGCTTTTAGTCGCCCTTTACTGCCACGTAGGTCGGCGTCTTCTTTATAGCTGTGATCTTGGTGCTGCCATTTCTCTGGGTGGGCGTCGACGACCACGGGTTTATCTGGCTCTGCCATGCGGTTCTCACACTAATTGTCAGCAAAATTTAATGCTGGCGAATATGTTAATTAATAATTAAATTTGTTAATATTATGGTATTAGTTATCAAGTGTAGGGATGCGTGTGCGAAGGCAAAAACCCAACGCCATCAATTTACTGCTGATCGCCGTTTATATTGGCACACTGGCGATATTGTCTCATTATATCGTCTGACAATATCGTCGGCGCCGATCGGGCTCACTGATTGATAGACATTTATCCGTCGTCGTAGTCGCTCAGCGCGGTGCCTTCTAGCACATATCCCACCTCTGCCAAGTCATGAATCACATGCTCTGTGTTGAGGGTGCCTTCAACATAAACCACATCCCATAGTGCTTGAATCGGCGCGCCATCGGCAAACTTTACGTAAATAATTTGATTAGGCGGCGGCGGTGGAACATGGATGCAGGCTCCGAGAAAGGGCACCAGCAAAAACTCGGTCACCACTTTATCGTCACCTTCTAATGGGATCACAAAGCCGGGAATTTTGACCTGACTATTATTGAGTTCAGGGCGTACCGATCCCACCAGGCTTTGCGGGTTCTCTGCGTCGTGACGGATGTCGGGCATGCCGCGGCGATCAAACTGGGCGCGTTCGTGCTCAGGGACCAAATCTATCCAATCCAGTGTTAATGGTTGGTTGTTCGCAATGGCAACATGCCCAACAAAGGCTGTCATGATTGCAATCAGACCAAGGGTTATGCGTTTTTTCATGGGTTACACCTTCATTGTCATGCCGTCGGACAGCGTTTGTTGATACGCGCGCCAAGCGGGAATTAAGCCGACCACGAGACCCGCGATCAACACGCCGACCATTAACATACATTCATAATAAGACGGCCAGTCGAGTGGTAAGAATAAGCCAAACTCACTGATAATATACGGCTGGGCGAGCGCGAGGCCGCCATAAAGCACCAGTACACCCAATACAATGCCGGCGACGGTGATGGCGACGGCCTCACTGACTAACAGCAGAATAATATGTACAGGCCGCGCGCCCATCGCCCGCAAAATGGCCATTTCTCGACGTCGTTCATTCAGGCTGGTCAATAGGCTGGAGAGCATTCCTAATAATCCTGCCACTGCGACAAACCCGGCGATCACCAATAGGGCTTGCTCGCCCACGCGCATCATTCCCCATAGCTCATGCAAAGCAATGCCGGGCATGATGGCGGTCAATGGCTCACGCGGATAAGTGTTGACCCAGCGTTGTACGGCAAAGGTTTTGATTTTGCTGTTTAGGCCGACCATCACTGCAGTGAGTTGCTCGGGCTGCAGCTCACGTTGCTGTGCTTGCGCTTGCGTGAGACCTTGGCCGAGCCGTGCGCCACTTTCCCAGCCGACATGAATTGCTTCAATCGCTTCGAGTGAAACATGCACACTGCGATCCACCGGCGTGCCGGTTGGCGCCAAAATACCGGTGACGGTAAAAGGTAAATTGTCGTGCTGGTTAAAGCTTTTATCGGCAAGCCCATGGGCAATCACCAGGTTATCGCCCATCTTGTACCCCAACGCTTTCGCGACCTGGGCGCCAATCACGGTATCAAATAATCCCGCAAATTGGCCGCCTTGGCGAAAGGCAAGTGGCTGCTTTTGTCCATATTGATAGTGGGTAAAGTAATCATTGCTCGTACCGACGACGCGAAAACCACGGTGAGAGTCGCCCAGTGATATAGGAATAGCCCAATTCACATCCGCGTGCTCGCGCAGGCGCTGGTAGCTATCCCAACCGATATTGTTGGTGGCATTGCCAATACGAAATACCGAGTAAAGCAGCAGATTGATAGAGCCGGAGCGGGCACCCACAATCAAATCTGTGTTGGAGATAGTATTTGCAAAGCTGGCTTTCGCTTGTGTGCGCACCTTTTCGACGCCGAGCAGCAGCACTACGGCGATGGTGACAGTTAGCAAGGAAAGCAGCGCGGTGGCACGGCGATTTTTAAGGCTTTGTCCTGCGAGCCCGAATAGCGAAATCATTGGCTGGCCTCCTCGTGATGCATGGCGCGATTGAGGGAGGGAAGCGACACATCACGATCAAAAGATCGAGCTAACTGACTGTCGTGACTGACAAATAATAAGCTGCTATTGCTCTCGCGACACCGGCCTTGAAGCAATCGAATAAAGGCATTACGGGTGTCGGCGTCGAGCGCAGAAGTGGGTTCGTCAGCAATGATTAACGCCGGCGCGCCAATCAGAGCTCGTGCTGCTGCCACCCGCTGCTGCTGGCCGATGCTCAGTGCGGTGACAGGCTGGTGATAGCAGTTTGCGGGTAAGCCCAAGCGGTCGAGTAGGGTGGCGGCCTCTTGATGAGGCGATTGATTGAGTGCTTGACGTCGCACGTTAGAAAAACGCAGCGGCACGGTGACGTTATTGAGCACGGACAAATACGGCAGTAGATTAAATTGCTGAAAAATATAACCTATATGATTGGCGCGGAATTGATCGCGCTGACGAGCGTTAAGTCGAGGCAGCGCTTGATGGTTGACGGTAAGTACGCCTGATTGCGGCGTATGAATGCCAGCAATCAGACTCAGCAAGGTTGATTTACCACTGCCACTTGGGCCTTTTAAAAAGACATGCTCGCCGTCATTGAGTGCAAACGCCTCGATATCAAGGATCGGTTGCGGCTGACCTGGCCAAGTAAAACGGAGTTGTTCGATGGTTATCATGCCTGACAGGGGCGCTGTATGCGCCCCGCCTCCTTTTTCACTACCACTGGATGTGCGACTTGGCACGGTTCAAGGTTTCTACCCAGACCTTATCATCAGTAAAGGCCTGAATTTTGATGGTGTCTGTGTTGGGAAATAGACTAAACCAATCAGTTTTCAATTCGGTGAATGCCTGTGGATTTTGGCAAACGAATTGATAGTTGGCGGACAGGGTATTGTGGTTACCGTGGTCATGATGCTCGTCGTGATCATGATGCTTGTCGTGATCATGATGCTTGTCGTGATCATGATGCTCGTCGTGGTCATGATGCCCGTCGTGATCATGATGCTTGTCGTGATCATGATGCTCGTCGTGGTCATGATGCCCGTCGTGGTCATGATGCTCGTCGTGGTCATGATGCTCGTCGTGATCATGATGCTTGTCGTGATCATGATGCCCGTCATGGTCATGATGTTCTTCGTGATCATCGTTCTCAGAAAAACTACTGGTGATATTGACATCAGCTAAGTGGCAATGAGCCGCCGCGGCGAGTTGGAATCGCTTTTCGCCATCACGCAGCAGGACGTAGGCATCGTCGAGCGCTTGGTGATCAGCGGCGTTTTGGGTTGGTGCTCAAAGCCGACCACATCATGCCCGGGGGCCGTCAATTCAATCAATACGCGCTCACCGTCTTGGGCAAGGCTTGCGGTCACTTCACCATGAACGTGAGCATCGAACGATTGGTAGATCGCCTCTTCGGCGAGTGTCGTCGCAGACGCTGTCGCGACCGCCATGGTGATAACGCAGGGTAACAAACGAGGTTTCATGAAGTCTCCTAGTGAATAAATGGTTTAAATAATGAAAGCATTTATCTCACTCGGTGGGGCGCGCGCCGAAAAGGAAAGGGTGGCATGATAAGCTCGCTGGGGGGGTGACCAGGCGATGATGGTGTTGACGACATCGATGGGCGTCGGTGTCGCGATACTGGACGCGAGTACGGCTGGTAAGACGAGGTGGCAGACACCACAGTGCTCACTGTGATGTGTTGGGGCTAGGGCATCGACTTGATGATGCGCCCACAGTCCGGCTTGGCTGATCACCAATACAAATAGCAGGTTGACGAGCACTCGCCGAATCATCCAGACATCCATGCGGTTATTGAGTAATGTGATAACATAACAATTGTGAGCGTGAACGCCAAGTCTGAAATAAAATCGCGGGCCTTTGCCCGCGACTTTATTATTGGTTTACCAGCTCTGCCACCAAGCTGAAAACTTGATTCACTTCATCCTCGCTCAGCTTGCCTTCTTTAACAAAACGCACCATACCTTTTTCGTCTAACACGGCAATCAACGCGCTTTCCTCTTTTAAGCGCCATGCTTTTGCGACACTGCCGTTTTCGTCTAGCACAATGGATGACCAGCTGAATTCACGTTTACTGTCTTCGGCCGATGATTTCACAAAGCCGCCAGTGCCCCACATGGCATCATCTTGATTGATGATGGTGGTGGTTTGATAGCGTGCATCGTCAAAATCCGCAGCGGTGATCGCGTCCATAAGAGGCGCGTTCATTTCTTTGGCGCTACTGCGTCCAGCAATCGCTTGGATCACCCGCACCTTGCCGGGTAATTGCTCCGTTTGCCAGTTGGCATACACGAGATCCTTGTCTTTTAGGGTCAGTTCACCGTGCTCGGTGACGCTTGCGGTGGGTAAAGGTGCACCATTTTGGATCGTATGCGCCCAACTGGTGCTGGCTAAGAGCGCGACGGAGAGCGTAAGTAGGGGGATTTTTTTCATTGTCTATCTTCCATGTTTGTTGTCGTGACTTGGCAGCAACGGCCAAGTCATCTATGGTTACGCCAGACGGTGAGTTGTGCCAAGTGTCAAAGGTTAATCCGTGCGCAAGATCAGACTTTTCTTCGTCGGTCGAACTCGCGCCTCAAAACGCATTTGTCTTAACCGGGAACTTCTTTTCGCAAGCAGGCTCTAATGCTGTGATTGCCATTATATTGAGATGGCACTTTGCTTGCTTAGTTAATAACGCGGAGACTGCCAGATAATCGTCTGCTCTCCATGGTAGTAACACTGTATTTACCGAGAACGGTGAACGCGCGTTGTTACTGTTTCGGTCTATTAATCAGACCTCGTAGAGAAAAAAAAGGGATCCCTATGCTTCGCATCTTTCGTCAATATCGACCAACCCAGATTGCGCGGTATGTGAAACGATTTTTTAAGGGCCGACTTTATATTGAAGGTGTCGGTGCGTTTGAGTTTGATGGTGGGCGTTTGCTGCCTCCAGGGCACAGTGATAAACGTGCGCTCTCGGTGATGACAGAGGTGAATAAAGAAATTAAAGCCATGGCCATCACTGCATAAAAACGCGCGATGTCAAAAAAAACACGTCCAATGACGTGTTTTTTTATCTCTGTATCTCTGCGCTTCGCGTCGCCAGATTATTGTGGCGGGAAGCACACGCCGGTGCCGCCGAGTCCACAATAGCCTTGCGGGTTTTTGTGTAGGTACTGCTGGTGGTCAGTTTCGGCTAAGAAGTAAGAGCCTGCGGGAGCGATCTCTGTAGTGACTGCATCCGACTTACCCGCTTTTTTCAAGGCGGTTTGATAGGCGGCAAGGCTGGCTTCTACCGTTGCTTGATCCGCCGGATCGCAATAATAAATCGCTGAGCGATATTGTGGGCCCACGTCATTACCTTGGCGCAGCCCTTGGGTTGGATCGTGGTTTTCCCAAAATGTCGTCAATAAAGCGTCTAGGCTGGTAACGCTAGGGTCAAAAATCACATTGACCACTTCCGCGTGCCTGTTTGGCCAGTGCAAACGTCTTGGTAGCGTGGGTGCTGAGTGCTCCCACCGCAGTAGCCGACAGAGGTCATGACCACACCTGATTGTTGCCAAAGTTTGCGCTCTGCTCCCCAAAAACAGCCCATGCCTAAAATGACCTGCTTCTGACCGTTAGCTGGGGTCGTTGTGATAGGTTGCCCAAACACGGCGTGTGGCTCGGAGGGCGTGATGGCGTCAGTACGATCCGCAATCGCATTGTCGGGTTGGTTGAAGGAAGATTGCATCGACATAAGCATCCTTTTACTGCTGTGATTAAAGCGTTATATGTTGTATGAAACCGCTTTGGGTGTGGACTGATGTGAATGGCGCTAGCATCAAGCCCAGTTCAACGCGTAATATGGCAAGATATCATCAATTTTGTTGAGCGGCACCCTAGTAATGGTTCTCATTGCATGAAGATACGTAGACGTTCCCTTATCGCGATCGCTTTTTTACTGCTGCCTCGTTGGGCAAGCGCTAACCTCGATGTTGAGATCCAAGGGCTAGAGGGGGAAGCGCAACAAAATGTAGACACCTATTTGGCGGCGATAGCGCCCGAAGAACGCGATGGCTCGTATCGGTTTAAGGCGCGTGTCGAGCGCGATGTCCGACAAGCACTCCAAGCAGTGGGTTACTACCAGCCTAAAATCACCCTGAATGATTCAGACGATGACACCCTTGTCGTGTCTATTGACCCTGGTCCTCCCGTTAAGGTGGCACAAGTCGATGTCGTCTTTACCGGTGAAGCAGCGATGGATGATGACTTTCATACGCTCAAAGCAAAAGGGCCGCAACCTGGTCATCGGCTCAACCACAGTGACTATGAATCACTCAAAAGTCAGATCCAGAGCTTAGCCGTGAAAAAAGGCTATTTTGATGGCCGTTTTACGCAAACACGGCTTGAAGTGGCGCCTGCACGCCAGCAAGCTTTTATTCGTCTGCACTTTGCTAGTGGCAAGCGTTATCATTTTGGCGCAATTCAATATCAAGGCTCTCAAATCCAACGCCAGCGACTTGATACGCTGCGAGACTTTTTCCCGGGGGATTTCTATCAAATTACTGCCTTGGGGGAGTTTAACCAAGCGTTGGCAAATACGGGCTGGTTTGCCAGTGCCTTAGTGCAGGCAGATATGGAACACGCTGAGGGCACGGAAGTGCCTATCACGGTCACGTTAAGCCCAGAAGCGCGGAACAAATTTGAAAATCGGACTCGGTTATTCCACCGATATTGGTCCTCGGCTTAAGCTCAACTGGCGCAAGCCTTGGTATAATTCGAGAGGGCATAGCCTGACCACATCACTGGCGATTTCTCAGCCAGAGCAAACCCTTACTTCTACCTATAAAGTACCTCTTGAAGATGTATCACGGGAATATTATCAGGTTCAGCTGGGGTTAAAAAATACAGACCAGCGTGATACCGCCAGTTTTGAAGCGACGACCTCTGTCTCCCGGCACTGGCTTTATGACACCGGCTGGCAGCGCAGTATATCGCTGCGTTGGCTGCACGAAAACTATACGCAGGGTCAAGATGAAGACATCGTCAGCGTGGTGCTTCCGGGGGTTAACGTGACTCGAACACGTACGCGTGGTGGATTGATGCCGCATTGGGGGGACAAACAGTCGTTGACTCTGGAGGCGGCCGATCCTGCGTGGCTTTCCGATATTAGCTTGCTTAGGCTTCAAGGCCGTAGTGCTTGGATCCGCAGTTTAAATAAAAATCATCGCGGATTATTCCGGGTCGATGGTGGCGCATTAATTTCCGAGGAGTTCAGTGAAGCACCGCCATCATTACGCTTTTTTGCCGGGGGGGATAACAGCATTCGTGGTTATGGCTATGAAACTGTCTCTCCAGTAGATGACAGCGGACAGCTTAGCGGGGCTCGTTATATGCTAACAGGCACCCTGGAGTACCAATACCGACTTGGTGGCAATTGGTGGTGGGCGGTATTTGCTGACGGCGGGGATGCTTGGACTAATCATTTATCATGGAAGCGCGCCGCCGGGATGGGCATTCGTTGGTCATCACCGGTCGGACCTATTCGACTTGATGTCGCCCATGGGTTTGATAATGACGATGATGATTTCCGTGTTCACCTGACGTTGGGGCCTGAATTATGAGCCGGTGGTTGGTCAGAATGACG
This sequence comes from Salinivibrio socompensis S35, assembly GCF_000513715.1. Classification (GTDB taxonomy): domain Bacteria; phylum Pseudomonadota; class Gammaproteobacteria; order Enterobacterales; family Vibrionaceae; genus Salinivibrio; species Salinivibrio socompensis. The sequence goes on along the minus strand of NZ_AQOD01000057.1, from coordinate 8,312 downwards.
TTTATCGTGTTAATCACGGTTTTTGTATTTGTCGGCTTGCTGTCGGCCACCCTATTTACGCCGATAGGATTACAAGTCGGTGTGTGGGGCGCGCAGAAAGCGCTACCCGCACTATCACTGGAACACGCCGAAGGCAGTTTGCTGACAGGCTTTGAGCTTCGTGGTCTTCAATATCATGATGAGCAAATCCAACTGGTGGCTAATAGGCTGGCGCTCAAGATTAAAGGTAAGTGCTTACTTACTCCGTCGGTCTGTGTTGATAAATTGGCGGCGGAAGGGGTAACGCTTGATCTTAATATTCCGCCAAGCGGTGACGATCCCTCCGAGGCGTCGTCCACATCGAGGATCCAATCGCCGTTACCGATACATGTTAGCGCGTTTGCATTCAATGATGTGGCGATTAAGGTGGCGGGGCAGACAATTGACTGGCAGCAACTCGAAGGCGGTGTGCATTTTGAGGGAGAGACCTTAACCTTATCGCCCACTGAATGGCAGCAGCTGGTGGTCAAGATTGCCTCGGGGGCGGATGAGCAAGCAAAGACCGACCATGCAGCTGGCAAACCTGATAGCGACGCGTCGAGTGCCCCCTTTCATTATTCAGGACTCAATTTACCCGCCATCCACGTGCCGCTAAATATCGACGTTGAGCAACTTAGTCTGCGCGATACCCGTATTGAGGCCGGCACCGTGCAAACTGTTTCTTCGTTAGATTTTGCGGGAGCGATTAAAGGCAGTGCGGTAACCATCGATGATTTCTCGGTAGCCGCACCGCAGGGCACGGCTCGTCTTTCTGGCGACATTTCGCTTAAAGGTGAGTACCCACTAACCTTACACGCGCAGTTAACCAAGACTCTGGCGCCGCTCCAAGGGCAGGCTTTGTTCCTATCGGCATCGGGGAGTTTGGCGACCTTGTCGCTGCGTGCCGAGGCAAATGGACCAGTGAATGCACAGCTTGATGGTAAGGCCAATATACTGGCGGCGGATTTACCTTTCTCGTTGCAACTCAATAGCGACCAGCTGGTATGGCCTCTAACCGGTGATCAAGTCGTGGCGTTGCACGGATTGCAACTCAACGCGAATGGCGGTTTATCCGATTATCAGCTGGGACTACAAAGTGAGGTCGACGGTCCTGAAGTCCCGAAAACTCAGCTGAGTCTTGCCGGGCAAGGTAGCCTCTCGGCGCTTAACCTTTCGCAGCTGGAGGCGAAAACACTCGGTGGCACCGTGCAGGACGCGCCAGCGTTGATTGGTCCGGTGTCCCTTTTTGGCAAGCCGAGTTAGGGTTTGCCCATATTCAGCCTCAGTTGCAATGGCCTGATATTAATGGCGATCTGGACGGGGGCGGTGAGCATCGTGGTCGTTTAACACCGCAAGGTGGCTGGGAGGTATCTATGCCCACCTTGGTTGTCCATGGCGCGCTTCAGCAATTACCGCTTTCAGTTTCCGGCGCATTCAATGCGCATGACCGTGATGGCGATGGGCAGCCTAGCATTTCTACCTCTGGCCTGACGCTATCCCATGGCCCTAATCATCTTACTGCACAAGGAAAAGTGCGTGACGAGTGGCAAATGGGGCTGTCAGTCGATATTGCCGACCTGTCTCAATCATTACCCATGTTAACCGGTGTAATTCGCGGCGATGTGCGTCTGGGCGGACCGTTTGCCCATCCCAACGCTAAACTGGCCATCCATGCCAAGCAGTTGCGCTGGCAAGATCTCCACATCAATCAGCTCACCTTGGACGGTGAGCTCGCTTTAAAGGATACGTTAGGTGGCAATCTGAATGTGTCTGTGTTGGGCGGACGTTATCAAACACTGCGTTTCGATCACTTAGATCTGGCAGTTCGCGGCGATGAAGCCGAGCATCAACTGGATTTGCGTTGGCAAGGCACTCCAGCTTCTGGCGCGTTGAGCATTCAAGGTGCTTGGCGCGAGAGACGGGGTGGCGAGGGCAATTGCTCGATACTCAAGTGAGTGTCGAAGACATTGGCGACATTGTGCAGCAAACCGCGGCGCCCATAGCGTTTACTTTTGCCGACAAGCAAACCCAGGTTGGTGAGCATTGCTGGCAGTGGCAAGCCACTTCTTTGTGCTTATCACAACCGGCACACATTGGTGAGCAAGGGGAGGTCGTTGCCAAGATTGAAGGTTTTGACGCCAAGCAAATCGCGGCGTTCATGCCGCCGGAATGGCAAGTTGAAACACGTGCCAATGCAGCGGTTCATGCACGCTGGCAGCCTGACGCTTCGCCAGATGTGCGCGCCTCGATTGATATCGCCGACGGTGCAATGAGTCAGCAAGCAGAGAGGCCGCTGGTGATTGACTGGCAACACGCGAACGTCGATGTAAGGTGGCAGAATGATCAATTACAAGGCGCGCTTGCATTGACGTTGGAGGACGGCGGCACCCTGGCGTCTGGCTTTACCTTAACGGACTTACTGACTCCGACACGAGCAATCACTGGCGACCTTACCGTGACGGCCGTGCAATTAGCCAAGCTTGAGCCGTTGCTCGGGAACGATAAACAAGCGGATATGAACGGTGAAGTGAATGCGAATTTGCGCATTGAAGGTCCGCTGACGTTGCCGCAAGTGTATGGTGGCATCACGGTCAGTGCACTGAGGGTGAAAGGGTTATCGTCACCGGTGGATGTGGATAACGGGAAACTGGCACTGACCCTCGATGGGCAACAAGGGCGACTCAACGGGGAGCTAGTGACGCCCGATGGATCCTTGGCCCTAAAGGGAAGTGGCCAATGGCCCCGTATTGATGATTGGCAGTTTGGTTTGAATGTGTCAGGTGACACGTTGCGCGTTAATGTTCCCCCGATGGTGCGGCTCGATGTGGCGCCTGATCTTACCGTTTCTGCGACGCCGGATCAGGTCGCGATTCGTGGTGATATTCATGTACCTTGGGGCCGGATAGAAGTTGAAAACTTACCGGCGTCGGCGGTAACGGTTTCCGACGACACCGTGCTGTTGAACCAAAATTATACGCCAGAAAGCGCGGAACAAGACGAGCCGATACCGTTTAACCTGGTAACTGATGTGACGTTAGCTTGGGGGATGACGTCAGCCTCGCGGCCTTTGGTTTGAAATCGCGCTTGTCCGGTGAACTGAATATCAAAAACAACCCGCAAGGTGTATTAATTGTGGGGAATGTCAGCTTACTGGACGGGACGTATCGCTCGTTCGGACAAGACTTGATTATCCGTAAAGGGGAAATATTGTTTAATGGCCCCGCCGACCAACCCTATCTGCAAGTGGAAGCGATCCGTAATCCAGAGCGAATCGAGGGGGATATAGTCGCAGGGATCCGCTTGAGTGGCCCCGCCGATGATCCGGTCGCGGATATATTTATGGATCCGGCCGGTTCGCAGGCCAATGCTTTGTCTTATCTGTTACGTGGACGCGCCTTGGATGCGGGCGCCGGTGATGCCAACATGACCTCGATGCTGATTGGTATTGGTTTAGCGCAAAGCGGAAAATTGGTAGGAGAAATCGGCCAGGCCTTTGGTGTTGAGGATCTCACGTTAGATACCGCGGGCGCCGGCGATGAGCAAAAGGTTGAAGTGTCAGGCTATATTTTACCGGATTTGGAGGTGAAATATGGGGTAGGGATCTTTGATGCGATTGGGGTGTTTACTGTGCGCTATCGTTTAATGAAAGATCTTTACCTAGAAGCGGTGTCGGGAGTTGATCAAGCGGTCGATGTGCTTTATCAATTTGAAATAAAATAGACGAATGACGAGTTTTACCTTTCAGCAAATGCGTCTGGCGCTGGTTTTGCTGTATACCAAAGGTGATGAAGTGAACGTTTTGCGAATCGCTTTGAGTCTTTATTCCCCAAGCAACTTTTTGCTCAGCTTTGGCAACTTCTTGCTTGATGCGAGCAAAAAGTTGCCAAGCTAATGGCTAACAACCTGTAAAATAAGAAAATAATAATTGGCACGCTTTTCGCACTATAAGCATTGCCACAGTTAAATGGGCTGTGCTTAATGATTAAACGTTTATAGGAGCGATTATGCCAACGCCATGTTATATCTCGATTGAAGGTGAAACCCAGGGACTGATTACTGCCGGTGCGTGTACCGCTGATTCAATTGGTGATGCGTTTGTTGAAGGCCACGAAGATGAAATGCTGGTACAGCAGTTTAACCACAATGTGACGGTTCCCACTGACCCACAGTCTGGCCAGCCCTCCGGCCAGCGCGTTCACAAGCCATTCAAATTCACCGTCGCGCTCAACAAAGCGGTGCCTCTGCTTTATAACGCGCTGTCTTCAGGTGAGAAAATGTCTACCGTCGAACTGAAGTGGTATCGCACTTCGATTGAAGGTAAACAAGAAAACTTCTTTACCACCAAGCTGGAAAGCGCCTCTATCGTGGACATCCACTGTGAAATGCCACACTGCCAAGATCCTGCCAAGTCTGACTTTACCCAGAACCTCACGGTGTCGATGTCATACCGTAAAGTTATCTGGGAGCACGTTAATGCGGGTACCTCTGGCTCAGACGACTGGCGCAAGCCTATCGAAGCCTAATCCTTATTGTTTAATGAGGATAAAACAGCCTGCCCACTGGGCGGGCTGTGTCGCGTTCAGTTTTGTGCCCATAAAGCGCATGGACTTGTCTTGAGAAAAAGGAAAGGTCAAAGATGGCAACACTTCACTATACACTCAGTATCAAAGGCCTATCGGATGATTGCTTTGTCGTGAGAAGCTTTGAGGGCCAGGAGGTCCTCTCTGATGATAACCGCGTTGCTGTCGGTTGCCATGGCTTTCGCTACGATATTGAGTTGGCAAGCCGACATACCGACCTAAAACCGGAGCAAGTCATTGATGCAACGGCAGTACTCACCCTCTACCGCAATGGTGAGGTGGCGCAGCGCTGCCAGGGTGTTGTAAAGCGCTTCACTCAAGGCGATATTGGTCATCACCATACCTTTTACTCGCTCACCATTGTGCCTGCTCTCGAGCGACTTGCACTTCGTCATAACAGCCGTATTTTTCAGCATAAAACGGTAGAGGACATCATTACTGAGCTATTGCTGGAAATGGGCGTTGAAGACCACCGGTTTTCACTGTCTCGAAAACTCGAAGAGCGAGAGTTCTGTGTCCAGTACCGGGAAACGGATTTAGCCTTTATCGAGCGTCTCGCCGCCGAAGAAGGCTTGATTTATGCTTTTGAACACCGCCAAGACAAGCACATGCTCATCTTTTGTGATGACAACAGCGCACTGACCGCCCTCGAAGCCCCGATCATTTATAACAACACCGCGGGTGGTGAAGCCGATACGCCCTATGTTTGGTCTTTCACCAAGCAAACCCAAACCGCGGTGTCTGATGTGTACCTCACAGACTATAGCTTCAAAAAACCCGCCTACAGCTTAWTGCAACAACAGGTCGGTGATGATATGGCCTACCAACGGCAAACGTATCAGCATTTTGATGCGCCAGGCCGCTATAAAGATGATGCCAATGGTCGCGCATACAGCCAAGCAAGGCTCGATTATTTACGCCGCGATGCGCGTCTAGCAACCGGGCAAAGCAATCAACCGTTGCTGCGTGCAGGTACTAAGTTCACACTCAGTGAGCACTTAGCGGCTGAAATGAACGCCGATTGGTTGGTGGTCTCTATCACGCGCAAAGGCGAGCAACCCCAAGCGCTAGAAGAAGCTGGCAGCACAGGGCAAACCACCTATTCTAACCAATTTAAAGTCGTGCCTGTCTCCACGCCTTGGCGGGCGACGCCACAGCCTAAACCTCAGGTTGATGGGCCAATGATGGCCACGGTAGTGGGCCCTGAAGGTGAAGAAATCTTCTGTGATGAGCATGGGCGGGTGAAGGTCCACTTCCCTTGGGATAGAGAATCAGAAAAGGATGAGCACAGCTCGTGCTGGGTGCGCGTGTCGCAAGGCTGGGCCGGCGCGCAGTATGGCTTTATGGCCATCCCGCGTATTGGCCATGAAGTGATTGTGTCGTTCTTAAACGGCGATCCTGACCAGCCCATCATTACCGGGCGTACTTACCACGCTACCAATACGCCGCCGTATCCACTGCCTCAGCATAAAACCAAAACCGTGTGGCGCAGTGACAGCCATCAAGGGGAAGGCTACAACGAGCTGAGTTTTGAAGACCAAGCCGACAGTGAGCGTGTGTACCTAAAAGCACAAAAAGACAATCAAGTCGAGGTGGGGAATTCACAGCATATTCGCGTTAATTATGACCATAAGCTCGATATTGGCCATGATGAAAACCACGTGGTCGCCAACGATAGAACGTTAACCGTTGAAGGGGCGCAATCGCATGCCACGAAAGGCAACCACGTGAGTGAGATCAACGGTGATAAGCACCAACAAGTCGATGGCGACTGGGCGGCAAACGTGGCGAGTGCGATTGGCTTTAATGCCGACGGCGATATCACTATTAAAAGCGGCGCCAAAATCACCCTGCAAGTGGGGGGCAGCTTTGTGGTGATTGATAGCAGTGGTGTGGCCATTGATGGAGCGCAAATCTTGCTAAAGTCAGGCGGCTCACCGGGTGGCATTCCTCTACCTTCCAGTCCGGCAACCCTCAGTGCCGCGGCAGCCGAGGGCAGTGCGTTTGTTGCCAATTGTCCACCGAGTGAGGGCTAAGCCATGAATGAGTATCGCTATGCGGTGGTTGACCGTGCGGTGGTGACCCACATCCTCACCTTGGCCGAAGAGCACGATGCGGACGCTTGGTGTGTCTTTCTGCCTCCAGTGGATGATGCTTTTGCCCAGGTTGCCCCTTATTTGGTCGAGCTATCCCCAGCGCTTGAGGACCACCTGCAAGCGCGCCGTGAGCCATGGGGATTTGCCTTTACCACCGAGCAACCAGCGAAGGTTGTGCTCAACCACCTAAGAGCCTTGCTCTCGGTGTACAAAGAAGGCAATCCGACCCCCACTTTCTGTCGCTACTACGATCCGCGGATCATTTGGGCGCTGTTAGATGCGTGCAAGGTGCCGCAGCAGTACTATGTGTTTGGGCCGATAAAAGCAATACGGACTTGGTACCCACAGGCGCGTGAGATGGCGCTCACGCCCATTAAAGTACATCGTCCGCTGACCGAGTTGGTCTTATCTGACAAGCAATATCAAGCAGTGCTCGACCAGTGCTTGGTTAACCTCAAGCAAGATGTACAAGAGATATTACAGGCGCTGCCCACACCTGCCTCAGACGGTGACCCAGACAGAGGCGTATTCGCCGATACCCTAGTGACGCAATTAACCCAATGGGGCGTCACCGTCGTGACCGATATCAAAACCATCGCGTCCTTGTGTGTCTCACACAATGTTTCAGATTGGGAGGCCTTGCCCGCCACATGGCATGCCGAGCTCTCTCATTCCCAACTACCTGGCAGCTACCGCGTGAAAACATTGGTAGCTAAATTAGGAGGCCAACATGAGCTGTAATCATCCCCCCGGCGAGGCGTGTCATTGCAATCGTACCGAGCTCTTGCCTGATTGGTTATGCGGTGACCGCGGGCGATAGCACACAACAATATCGTGGTGGCGAAGTGATAGGCGAGCCAGTTGTGGTGATTGATGAAGGCGAGGGCGCCGAGATTGATATCACCATTGAGGGCAGTTGCCAAGACGCAAAACCGACCTGTCCGAACGGCTATGTGACCGACAATGACGTCTTTGCGAAAGACCTGGCCGTGGGACAAAACAGCGAGATCACCGTGCATGGCCCAGATACCGAGGCGCATACGTTGTGGGATGCCTTAATGTTGATGCTGGCGGAAGACGCACAAAATGTGCTGCCTCATAAAACCTATCAGGTGTGTGTGACGCAATGTGATGGCCAGCCACAAGAAGAAACCCACCTTATCTATGACATACCCTTGATTGGTAGCATTGCCAAAGCCATCGTCGGTGTACTATCGAATGACAGCCTGTCTTTTAAGGTTTATCCCAAAGTCGTACTAAAAAGTGAACTAACGCTGTCCTACAAAAAAGAGACAGAAGAAAAATCGGATGAAGAGCGTTATGACGAGCGCACCGCGCGGTACGAGGAATATCTCAGAAACGGCGGCGCGGAAACGCATCATCGCACCGAGATCCCCAAGCATGAAATTAAAGAGAAATTTTCGCTGGAGGGAAGTCTCTCGATCAAAGAAGGCAGCACGGAAACGAAGTTTGGCACGGGGTTAACGTACGAAAATAGCAACTTCTTACATACGCGTGACGTGCAAGATGAATTTGAAAATATACGCGACCAATTAAAACTCATCTCCAGCATTATCGACACCGTCGGCATGATCAAGTCAGGCATGTATAAAGATGC
>NZ_AQOD01000056.1 GCF_000513715.1 Salinivibrio socompensis S35 | reverse complement strand
TGGGATGATGTGCAACCGGTTGACGTTATTGGCCTTGAAGTGGCTATCGCCTCATGCCATGGTTGACCGAGACCAAGGCGGCGAGTTGTTAGATCGTTGCAAGGGGTGCGTAAAACTCTCGCAAGATTTTGGCTTTTTGATCCCGCCGGTGCATATCCGCGATAACCTTGAGCTACCACCGCATAATTACCGCATTACCTTAATGGGGGTCGCTGTCGGTGAGGCGGAAGTGCACCCCCAACATGAGCTTGCCATTAACCCGGCCAAGTGTTTGGGCCGGTTGACGGTGAGCCGACTCAAGATCCTGCCTTTGGTTTAGAGGCGGTTTGGATAGAGCCGAGTCAACGTGAACACGCTCAAGCCTTAGGTTACACAGTGGTCGATTCGGCAACTGTACTGGCCACTCACCTAAGCCAGATGCTCACCAATAATGCCGAACGACTGCTGGGTCACGAGGAAGCGCAGAACCTAATTGATATGCTGGGCAAAAAAGTGCCGCGTTTGGTGGAAGGACTTATTCCCGATCAGATCCCACTGAGTGTGTTGGTAAAAGTGCTGCAGAACTTACTTAGCGAAGCGATTCCTATCCGTGATATCCGTACCATTGTACAAACCATGGCGGAGTACACCGGAAAGAGTCAAGATCCCGACATTTTAACGGCAGCGGTGCGGATTGCTCTGCGTCGTTTGATCGTCCAAGAAATCAATGGCAGCGCGCCTGAGCTACCGGTTATTACTCTTGTTCCTGAACTGGAACAGATGTTGCATAAAACAATGCAGGCGTCCGGTGGCGAGTCAACAGGCATTGAGCCTGGCCTTGCTGAGCGACTGCAGTCTTCTCTGGCTGAAGCGACTCAACAGCAAGAGCTACAAGGCGAACCTGCGGTATTGCTGACCTCTGGCGTGCTGAGAGCGACGCTCGCGAAATTCGTCAAAAACACCATACCGACGTTACGCGTGTTGTCTTACCAGGAAGTGCCGGATGAAAAACAAATTCGTATCGTTAATGCGGTTGGCAACAATTAACATCGTTTATGAGTAGGGCCGTGCTTTGAAAATAAAACGTTTTTTTGCAAAAGACATGAGAGCAGCATTGAGCCAAGTGAAAGAAGAGCTTGGTGCGGATGCGGTGATCATGTCTAACAAAAAAGTGACAGGTGGCGTAGAGATTGTCGCGGCTGTGGATGCAGACACGGAACCGATGCCGGATAAACCTGCTCCCAAGGCGCAACAGCAGTCGGCCAACGCCTATGCTCAGGCACATCGGCAACTTGCTGATGATCAAGTTCAATTGCGCCAACGCCAGCAAAGCCATTCACGCCAGAATGGACAGACCAAGCGACCACCTCGCTTCTCTGCGATGCTTGATGAATATCGAGAACAATCTCAGCAGCCTGAACCGGAAACCGAAGCTGACTCGCTGACCGCGTTGTTACAGCGTCAGCAAAAGCAGTCAAGAAGCGGGTCGCCCGGAAGCGGGTCGCGCTCACAGCCTCCCTCTGATGGGCGTCAGTCGGCACTAGGTCGTGGCTATGAACCTCGTCGTCAGTTAAAGAGCAATGGTCGTTCAGGCTGGCAGGATGCATCCCCGGCGCCTCGGTCGTCAGCGCCTGCTAAACCGCAACTTGATCCGTCTCGGTTTGAAGGACGTCAATCACGAGCCTCGGATCAGGAAATTGATGCTATGCGCCAAGAAATGGCGTCTATTCGTAGCTTACTTGAGCACCAGTTATCGGGATTGATGTGGCAAGAAGTAGAGCGTCGAGAGCCATTACGCGCCATGTTAATAAAGCGCCTAGAGCGGATGGGATTGTCTTCTGAGTTGGCCGACCAACTGGCGTGTTATATCCCAGAAGAAACGCCGCCCAATGAAGCGTGGCAAGCGTTGTTAGACTTGGTGGCGGATCAAGTGATTACCGTTAATGAAAACATGCTGGAAACCGGGGGAGTGATTGCCTTGCTTGGCCCGACAGGGGTGGGCAAAACGACCACCATTGCGAAGTTAGCCGCGCGCGCCGCAATGGAATTTGGCCCCGAAGATATTGCCTTGGTGACGACGGATACCTTCCGCATTGGTGCCCATGAGCAGCTCGCCACCTATGGCCGTATCCTTGGCTGTCCCGTCAAAGTTGCTAAAGATGCGGATGATCTTGCCGATATTCTCTATCAACTTCGTCATAGACGCTTGATATTGCTAGATACCGCGGGAATGGGACAGCGAGATCTTCGGTTGTCGGAGCAGCTGGATACCTTAATGCAGAGCAGTGGCTCACATATTCGTAGCTTGTTGGTGTTGCCTGCTACATCGCAGCGCCGCGTATTGCAAGAAACCATCGAACACTTTCGTCGTATTCCCTTATCGGGATGTGTACTGACCAAGCTGGATGAATCGCTCAGCCTCGGTGAATTATTGTGTGTCACCATCGAAAATGCCCTGCCTGTGGCCTACTTAGCCGACGGGCAACGTGTGCCGGAAGATATCCGTCAAGCCACGGGACAATTTCTGGTTGTCAAAGCCAGTGAAATGTTGGAGTCAGGCACGGATCAGCACAGTCACTTCTGGAGCAGTGATGTCCCAGAGTCGAATGGGGCGGACTTTTATGATTGAGACAACCATGCAAGATCAAGCAAGCGGCCTTCGCCGTTTAACCAATCCGTCACGCACCAAGGTTATTACCGTAACCGGGGGCAAAGGTGGCGTAGGAAAAACCAATGTCACGCTAGGGATGGCTGCCTCTATGGCTCGCCAGGGCAAAAAAGTGATGGTGCTTGACGCCGACCTTGGCCTCGCCAATGTGGATGTATTACTCGGATTGCGGGCGGGTAAAAATCTGTCTCATGTCCTTCAAGGTGCCTGTGACCTTAAAGATATTATTCTAGAAGGGCCGCATGGTATGAAAATCGTCCCTGCCTCGTCGGGTCTGCAAGGCATGACAGAGCTGACACCCACGCAACATGCTGGTTTAATTCGTGCATTTGGTACACTCGAAGAAGAGGTTGATGTACTCTTAGTGGATACGGCGGCGGGTATTTCTGATATGGTATTGAGCTTTTCACGAGCGGCACAAGATGTCGTTATTGTGGTCTGTGATGAACCCACATCGATTACCGATGCGTATGCGTTGATTAAAGTGCTAAGCCGCGAACACGGTGTGACACGCTTCAAAGTCGTTGCAAATATGGTCAGAAGCTACCGCGAAGGGCGAGATTTGTTCACAAAATTAACGCGAGTCACTGAACGGTTTCTCAATGCTAATCTAGAATTAGTAGCATGTGTTCCCGTGGACGAAAGGGTGAGGCAGGCCGTGAGAAAACAAAAAGTTGTCATTGACGCATTTCCTCGTTCCCCCGCATCATTAGCTATGAATGCGCTTGCGAATAAAGCGCTGACATGGCCGGTACCACGCAATCCGGGAGGGCATCTGGAGTTTTTTGTTGAGCGATTGCTTATCAAAAATGATGACGCAGGAGAGTTAGTTCGTGAATAAAGCGCTCACGTATAGCCGCACAGGGGCAGATCGCCAAGCGGTATTTGAGCGTTATTCGAGTTTGGTTAAGCGCATCGCGCATCACTTGATGGGGCGCTTACCACCGAGCGTTCAAGTAGAGGATTTAATCCAAGCTGGCATGGTGGGTCTTCTTGAGGCGCAGCAAAATTATGACCCGTCAAAGGGCGCAAGTTTTGAAACTTATGCTGGTATTCGTATTCGCGGTGCTATGCTGGATGATATGCGCCGCGGTGATTGGGTTCCACGGTCTGTTCACAAGGCGAGTCGAACGATCAGTGATGCCATTGCATCGTTAGAAAAAACCTTGGGACGAGACCCAACCGATGTGGAGGTGGCAGAAAAGCTTGAAATGAGCTTGGATCAATACCATCAGGCGCTTAACGACGTAAGCTGTGGGCGTTTAATCGGTATGGACGATCTTGGTGTCTCTGAAGATGCATTCACAACAGAGAGTCGCCGTAACGATAATACTCCCTTTCAGGGTGTTGCAGAAGATAATTTCAAGGCCGCATTAGCGGGGGCGATAAAAAGTCTTCCTGAAAGAGAGGCACTGGTGCTATCTCTCTATTATGATGAGGAATTAAACCTCAAAGAGATAGGTGCAGTGATAGGGGTCAGTGAATCCCGGGTCTGTCAGATTCAAAGTCAGGCTACGCAACGTTTGAGAGCCAAGCTAACCGCTTGGCATAGTGAGTAAGTAAATGTTTCGACAATAAAACGAGACCTCACCGGAGGCAACCTTGGATAAAAACATGAAAATTCTCGTTGTTGATGATTTTTCAACAATGCGCCGTATCGTAAAGAATCTTCTTCGTGACTTAGGTTTCAACAATACCGTTGAAGCGGATGATGGCTTAACCGCGCTGCCAATCCTTAAAAAAGGCGGTATTGATTTTGTCGTGACCGATTGGAATATGCCGGGCATGCAAGGGATTGATCTGCTTAAAGAGATCCGCAAAGACGATGAACTTAAGCACCTTCCTATCTTAATGATCACCGCCGAAGCGAAACGTGAGCAGATCGTAGAAGCCGCGCAAGCTGGTGTGAACGGTTACATTGTAAAGCCTTTTACTGCCGCTACTTTGAAAGAGAAGCTTGATAAGATCTTCGAGCGCATGTAATCAGCAACGCGCACAGTAAAAAGGAACTGCCATGATCAACCTGGACCAAGCGAAACAATTGGTCGCGTATCTTGAAAATGGAGAACAAGATCACGCCAACACGCTTTTGACTGAAATAGCGAAAGAAGCGCGTGACCCACTGTTTAACGAAGTGGGTAAATTGACCCGCCAATTACACGATTCTATTACTGACTTTCGTTTGGATCCTCGAGTAAGTGATTTGGCGAACGTCGACATACCTGATGCGCGCGACCGGCTCACTTATGTGATGGAGAAAACTGAATTAGCGGCGAATAAGACCATGGACTCGGTCGAACGAACCATGCCGATAGCCAGTGCATTACAAGAAAATTTGCAAGCGGTGCGACCTAATTGGAACAGCTTGATGCGAGGCGAAATTGCCTTGGATGAGTTTAAGCCATTGTGCCACAACATCGATGAGCTTTTGACTCAGGTTGAAGGGGGCGCAACAGAACTTCATGCCCACCTGACTGATATTTTAATGGCACAAGATTTTCAGGACTTAACGGGCCAGGTAATTCGACGTGTTATTGAGTTAGTGCAGGAAGTAGAACAACAACTGGTTGAAATACTGACTGCGTTTGGCATGGATAGCGCTGCGATCGAAGCAGCATCGACAACACAAGCAGATGACACCACCAGTAAATCAGCCCCTGAGGGTCCTGTGATTCATCCCGAAGAGCGTGATGACGTGGTTCACAACCAAGATGATGTTGACGACTTATTATCGAGTTTGGGTTTTTAGAGGTGCGCTATGAGCTTTGAGATGGATGACGAAATCCTTCAGGACTTTTTGATTGAAGCGGGAGAGATCCTCGAGCAGATGTCTGAGCAATTGGTCGATTTGGAGCGTGCCCCTGACGACGCAGACTTATTGAACAGTATCTTTCGTGGGTTCCATACCGTAAAGGGCGGGGCAGGCTTTCTCGGCCTTAATGCCCTAGTTGACACGTGTCATGGTGCTGAAAACGTTTTTGATAATTTGCGTAATCACGGACGTGAGGTGACGTCCGATGTGATGGATACCATTTTGCAGGCATTGGATACCGTAAATGAACAATTTGCTGCCGTGCAAAATCGGGAAGATCCTGTTATTGCCGATGCTGCTCTGTTGGAGGCGCTTCATCGTTATGCTAAACCGGCAAGTGAAGACGAGGAAGTCTCAGCAGAGCCAGAGCCAGAGCCAGAGCCAGAGCCTGAACCGACGGCTGAATCCGAACCGCGAAACGATACGCCAGCATCACAAGATGCAGGAGCGATAGGCGGTGATTCAGTGGATGAAATTACGCAAGATGAATTCGATAAATTGCTTGATCAGCTCCACGGAGAAGGCAAAGCACCGACGCCTTCAGATGAATCATCGTCAGCTGAACCAGAAGTGGTAGAAAGCACAAAGGCTGATAGTGGTGATATCACTGATGATGAATTCGAAAAATTGCTTGATGATTTGCATGGTTCTGGCAAAGGTCCCGCCGCGTCACAGCCAGAAAATGATGCGGCTGAAACCAGTGCATCATCCTCTAGCCAGCAAGCATCAGCGAGCGTAGGAAGTGCTTCATCAGGTGGTGATGCGTTTATTGATGATGATGAATTCGAAAAGCTGCTCGATGATTTGCATGGAAAAGGGAAGGGACCAGCGGCTGATGCGGAAAGAGCGAAAGCCGATGCCGATAAAGTCGATGCCAAGGCTGAACCCAAACCACAGCCAAAACCTGACCCTGCGCCCGCAAAAAAAGCGAGCAAGCCAGAACCGGCCAAAGAAAGCGCACCTAAAAGCGCGGGGGCTGGAGCAAAAGCGCCTGCTGCCGCAGAAAAAGCGCCTGAGAAAAAACCGCCTGCTGCACCACAGCAAGAGCAAACCGTTCGGGTTAATACATCAACGCTTGACGGCATCATGAACATGGTTGGCGAACTTGTATTGGTGCGTAACCGACTCGTCAGCCTTGGTCAAAGCAGCAATGATGAGAGCATGGCGAAAGCCGTTACTAACCTGGATGTGGTGACAGCGGATCTGCAAGGCGCGGTGATGAAAACGCGGATGCAACCGATCAAAAAGGTCTTTGGTCGCTTTCCTCGTGTTGTACGCGATCTTTCGCGTACATTGAAAAAAGAAATTGTCTTGGAAATGCAGGGCGAAGAGACCGATCTCGATAAAAACCTTGTCGAAGCGCTGGCGGATCCTATGGTCCACTTGGTGCGTAACTCGGTTGACCATGGCATTGAAATGCCCGATGAGCGTGAAAAAGCAGGCAAGCCGCGTGTCGGTACCATTACCTTAAAAGCATCGCAGGAAGGGGATCATATCCTTCTCACTATCGCTGATGACGGTGGCGGTATGGATGCAGAAAAACTGAAAAGCATCGCGGTTAATCGCGGGGTTATGGATGCTGAAGCTGCCGCTCGCCTGAGCAACAGTGAAGCGTATAATCTTATTTTTGCCCCAGGCTTTTCGACCAAAACAGAAGTGTCCGATATCTCCGGCCGTGGCGTGGGGATGGATGTGGTGAAAACGGGCATCACCAAGCTCAATGGCTCGATTAATATCGACTCAGAGCTGGGACGCGGTACCGTTTTAGAAATCAAGGTACCACTGACCCTCGCCATACTACCGACCTTGATGGTGGGTGTGGGTGAGAATCCGTTTGCTTTCCCACTGTCCAACGTGAGTGAGATAATCAGTTTAGATATGTCTCGGACGAACACAGTTGATGGGCAGCTCACACTCATTGTTCGGGATAAAGCAATCCCTATTTTCTTCTTACAAGATTGGCTGTGTAAACGTGCAACGGAGATCGATAAAACCAAAGGGCATGTGGTGATTGTACAAATTGCTCACCAACGGATTGCCTTTGTTGTGGATACCCTATTTGGGCAAGAGGAAGTGGTGATTAAACCGCTTGATGAATTGCTGCAAGGTACACCGGGTATGGCAGGTGCAACCATCACGAGTGATGGACATATCGCCTTGATTCTGGATGTGCCCAACCTGCTGAAACACTACGCAGGTTAATGAGAGTATAAGGACGCCCATGGCCGTAAAAGTATTAGTGGTAGATGATTCTAGTTTCTTTCGTCGCCGTGTGAGTGAAATAATCAACGCTGACCCGAGGATGGAGGTGATTGATAGTGCGGTGAATGGCAAAGAAGCGGTTGAAAAGACGGCGCAACTTAAGCCAGATGTCATCACGATGGATGTCGAAATGCCGGTGTTAGACGGGATTTCAGCGGTACGCCAGATTATGGCGCAAACCCCAACCCCTATTTTGATGTTCTCATCACTGACACACGACGGCGCAAAAGCGACGTTAGATGCACTCGAAGCCGGCGCATTAGATTTCCTTCCCAAAAAATTTGAGGATATCGCCCGTAACCGTGACGAAGCCACTAGTTTGCTCCAACAGCGTGTTGTGCAAATTGCACGTAAGCGTCCGGTCATGCGTCGTGCTACACGTCCGTCACCTACCTCTAGTTCTGAACAAACTGCGCCACCGAATAGTGGAGCGAGAACCCCTGCGCGTCCAACGCCTAAACCAACGACTGGCGCAGGCGCAACGAAAAAAGCGCCTGCACGATTTACCGCAACAGGCAAGCGCTACCAATTAATGGCAATTGGAACCTCAACGGGCGGTCCTGTCGCCCTACAAAAGGTCCTAACTAAGCTGCCAGCGAACTTTCCGCTACCCATTATCTTGGTTCAGCACATGCCAGCCACATTTACCGCTGCGTTTGCTCAACGCCTTAATGGTTTATGTCAAATTACGGTTTCTGAAGCGCAAGATGGGGATGTATTGAAACCAGGACATGCTTATTTGGCACCGGGAGGCATGCAAATGATGCTTGATGGCCGCCCCGGTACGGCGCGTCTGAAAATTCTTGATGGCGGTGAGCGGATGAATTACAAACCTTGTGCCGATGTCACTTTCGGGTCGGCTGCAAAAATATTCTCAGATAAAGTCCTCTCAGTAGTTTTGACTGGGATGGGGGCTGATGGTCGAGAAGGTGCGCGTATGCTCCAAAATGCGGGGTCGACGATCTGGGCGCAAGACGAGGACAGTTGTGTTGTCTATGGCATGCCGCAAGCAGTAGCCAAAGCGGGCATATCATCGGAAGACTTGCCGCTTGACCGGGTTGCCGAGCGCATACTGGTTGAGCTGAATTTAAAATAAGGAGCGGGGCTTGATAGTCTGGAGTATCGCCAACCAAAAAGGCGGTGTTGGTAAGACAACAACCACGGTGACATTAGCAGGATTGATTAGTGAGCGTAAAAAACGTGTCCTGCTGGTGGATACGGATCCGCACGCTTCTCTATCCACGTACTTGAATTTTGACTCGGAGCAGCTTCCGGCCAGTTTGTTTGATTTGTTCCAGTTACAAACCGTCAATAAGGAAACGGTCTCGCCACTTATTGTGAAGACCCAGTTTGAAAATATAGACTTAATCCCAGCCCACATGTCGCTGGCGACCCTGGACCGCGTCATGGGTAACCGCGGCGGTATGGGGCTGGTATTAAAAAAAGCCCTGAATGCGCTCTCGGATGACTATGACTATGTATTGATTGATTGTCCGCCCATTTTAGGCGTAATGATGGTCAACGCGTTAGCGGCGAGTCATCGGATCTTGATCCCGGTACAAACCGAATTTTTGGCGATGAAAGGGCTAGAGCGAATGATGCGGACGTTACAGATCATGCAAAAATCTCGACGTTCCAACTTTAATGTAACTATCATTCCCACCATGTACGATAAGCGAACACGCGCCTCGTTAGAGACATTACAAGAGTTGAAAATTCGCTACAGTGATCAGGTATGGGCGTCAGCGTCCCCATCGATACCAAGTTTCGAGATGCGAGTCTTAAACATATGCCAGCGTCTTTTTATGCGAAAAACTGCCGCGGTGTCTTTGCTTATAAAACGCTATTAACCTATTTGGAGCGACTGGAACAGGATGAACAAGCATAACGCCCTCTCCAGTGGTCAGGCGCTCGATGATTATTTTGAAGCCCTACTGGATGATTTAGGTGACAGCACGGAAAGCGATGCGCAATCCGTCATGCCCGACTTGGGATCGACGCGGGTATCGTCTGCTTCGCTGATCGAAGATGAGTCTTCAGTACAATCGCGGTTGCAGCCGAAGCTTCAACCGAGTGCTGCGCCGTTGAAAGCCGATTCGGTTGCTTACGCTGAGCCAGAGCGCGACTTAGCGGAAGTTGAACGTTTGTTAGCCCAACTTAGAGTGGACGAAGAAGCAGAGCTAGACGCACAATCGAAAACCTCAACGGAAACTGAGCAAGTCCAAGACACCGCGACGGAATTAATAGAGCCCTTGGTTGAGGAAGCGTCTGATCAAGCGGTCGACAGTTACACCATGGCCGATTGGGGCCTAGAAGAAAAGGACACTATTACGGTGGACGAGTCTGTGCCTGAGGTAGAGACTGCGTCCGAGACCGAGACCGAGACCGAGACCGAGACCGAGACCGAGACCGAGACCGAGACCGAGACCGAGACCGAGACCGA
>NZ_AQOD01000055.1 GCF_000513715.1 Salinivibrio socompensis S35 | reverse complement strand
GTTAACGGCTCAGACACACCATAGAACATCAAGCCAATGCCCATCCCGGCGGCAAACAGCATCGCAAACCAGCCAGCGTAACCGTAATCCGGTTTGGCCTCAGTACCACCCAGCCGCACCTTGCCGAGTGGTGAGACAATCAGCACTAAGCAGGCGATGACGAATACGTTACCGGTTAAAAGAAAGAACCAATCTAGATTACCCGTCAACCAAGCACGCATTTGCTCGAAAATGGGGCCATTTGGTCTTGGAAAGCCAACGTCACAAATACGAAAGCCATAATTACCAACCCCGCCACCATAAATACGCGGTTATGAATATCAAAGCCAAACGGGCCAAATTTGAGGGCAACGTTATCCTGACCGACCTGATAATCAGTGTCGATCGGGTTCACCTTCCCGTCAGGTGTCATCATATCTTCATGGCTTTTATCGCTCACACGTGAACTCCTTAATCCGTCTACTCGGAAACCTGTCATTGTTGCTGGGCGCCGTCTTGGTAACACTCGATATTGAGGTGAAATTAAATGCGCGAAAGGGAGCAATGACAGAAAAGTCAGTAAGAGTACCACACAAGATGAATAGGTGAATGAGAACAGGGCGAGCTTGGTCAATGTTTAACCACACCATACATCTTCGCCTCGGGGGACGGACATTGGCGACAAAAGGTGCTGAAAAAAGAGGGCAATAAAAAAAGAGGCAACGCGTGGTGCGCTGCCTCTCATCATCGACTACGTTAACGGTGTTTCGCTAATTAGCCACGCGGCTCTGACATCAAACCTTTAAACAAGGAGACAGTCGCGACCAACAGCACAATCGTGAACGGGAAGCCTGTCGACACGGCCATCGCTTGCAAGGCCACCAAACCACCGCCGAGAATGAGCGCAACGGCAACCAAGCCCTCGAAAGACGCCCAGAAAACACGCTGTGGCACAGGGACATTCACTTTACCACCCGCGGAAATGGTATCGATAACCAGTGAACCCGAGTCAGACGAGGTCACAAAGAAGACCATCACCAGGATAATACCGATAAATGACGTGATTGCAGCCAAGGGTAAACCATCCAGCATCGCAAACAGCTGGAGCGATAGCTCTGCATCGGCAACAGCTGTATAGTCGTTAAGGAACTGACTAATCGCGGTGCCACCAAAGGCGGTCATCCAGAGCACACAGGCGGCTGAAGGGATAATCAACACACAGGTGATGAACTCACGGACGGTACGACCACGTGAAACACGCGCAATAAACATACCCACAAATGGGGACCAAGAAATCCACCATGCCCAGTAGAAGGATGTCCAGCCTGGGTAAAGTTCGCATCTTCACGGCCAAACGGCATAGACAGCGCTGGGAGGTTCTGCAGATAGGTACCGAGGTTACCAAAGAAGCCGGTTAAGATGGCAATCGTGGGTCCCACGGCAATCACAAACACCAGTAGCAACAGTGCCAAAATCATGTTGATTTCAGACAGGCGCTTCACCCCTTTGTCCACCCCTGCAACAACCGATAAGATCGCTGCGGCGGTAATGCCCATGACCAACAGGACTTCGGTGGTATCACCCAAAGGCGTGTCAAATAGGAAGTGTAGACCGGCAGACGCCTGTGATGCCCCTAGCCCCAGAGAGGTGGCAAGACCAAACAAGGTGGCAATGATAGCAAGAATATCAATGACGTGACCGGTCCAGCCCCAAATGCGCTCACCGAAGATCGGATAGAAGACCGAACGCATTGTCAGTGGCAAGCCTTTGTTATAGGCAAACAAGGCCAAACCCAGTGCGAGTACCGCGTAAATAGCCCATGGGTGCAGGCCCCAGTGGAAAATAGTGGCAGACATACCCAGGCGACGAGCCGCTTCAGCATCCCCTGCTGCCGCACCCAAAGGCGCCCAATCGGTACGAATACCATCGGCACCGGTTGCCGTGCCACCTAACGCAGTTTGAAAGTGCGTCAAGGGCTCAGACACGCCATAGAACATCAAGCCAATGCCCATACCGGCCGCAAAAAGCATCGCGAACCAGCCAGCATAGCCGTAATCCGGTTTGGCCTCAGTCCCGCCGAGCCGCACTTTACCCAGTGGTGACACCACTAATACTAGACAGGCAACAACAAAAATATTACCCGCAGAAAGGAAGAACCAGTCTAGGTTAGAGGTTAGCCATCCACGTAGATCCCCAAAAACAGGACCGATTTGGTTTTGAAATGCCAGGGTGACAAAAATAAAGGCCAAAATTGCCAGCCCAGAAATCATAAATACTCGGTTGTGAATATCAAAACCAAACGGGCCGAGTTTTAGCGCTACGTTATCCTGACCGACCTGATAGTCAGTATCGATCGGGTTAACCTTCCCGTCTGGTGTCATCATATCTTCATGGCTTTTATCGCTCACGAGTTAACTCCTTAGTCCGTTTATTCGGAAGCCTGTGAGTGTTGGTGGTGAGCCCATTATTTATTGATGTTTAAGCCATCTTTAACATCAATAAAAGACCAGTCATCACCACACAGTCCGCTACATTAACACATCTCGAAAAAAATTTAATTAGGGGCCTAACCAAATGTTTATTTTGTGACCACCCACTAAGAAAAAACTTCCCCGAATCCGGCGTTTTTACTTGCTCAGCGAGTTATTTGAACTCTTTATTTCAGAACTATAAACAATCGTGTCATTAAGGAAATAGCGTCATCAATAACTTTATGCAAATCATAGTCGGATTTTATCCGGGATGCCCATGAAAAATAGACACACTGACCATAAATACTTTTGATGTAACGCAATCTTCGCTCACAAATTCAAAAAGAAAGCATGGGCCACGACACATTTTTTACTGAGCCGTCACGCATTTTTTACGTGCCATAACACGTTGGTTATCAAGATTGATACGATTGCAATAAAGTGAAAACAAAAAGCACAAAAAGTGACTCTTGTCACATTATAAAAACCGCGTACAATACCGCCGCAATCGTTTTCCATCCTAAGTTTAACGTTTGCGGAGCTTACCATGCAGTTAGGCATTGGCCTTTTGGGGATTAGTGTCCTCTTCCTTATCGCGGTTGTCTTTTCGGAAAATCGCCAAGCGATTAATTGGCGGACCGTTGGCGGTGCCTTTCTCATTCAGCTTGTCTTCGCTGGCTTTATTATCTCTGTCCCGGTGGGTCAACAGCTACTCGCCTCAGCATCTGGGGTCGTCTCTTCTATCATCAGTTACGGTGATATCGGTGCCGAATTTTTGTTTGGTGATCTCGCTAAGTTCAAGCTGGGCTTTATATTTGCTTTTAATGTATTACCGACGATTGTCTTTTTCTCCGCATTAATCGCCGTGCTCTACCACCTCGGTATTATGACTTGGGTGATCCGATTGATTGGTGGAGCACTTCGCCGCATGCTTGGCACCTCTCGTACCGAATCTATGTCTGCTACTGCCAATATCTTTGTCGGCTCTGTCGAAGCCCCGCTGGTTGTGAGGCCTTTTTTAGCCACCATGACACGCTCTGAGTTGTTCGCCGTTATGGTGGGGGGTTTAGCCTCTGTTGCCGGCGGTACCATGGTTGGCTACGCCGGCTTAGGGGTAGAAATGAAATATTTGATCGCCGCTGCCTTTATGTCTGCCCCGGCAGGATTGATGATGGCGAAAATTATGGTACCGCAAACCGAAACGCCAATGAGTCATGCACAAACGCAAGCGCTAGAAGAGGATCAGGACAAACCCGTTAACTTGATTGATGCAGGCACGCAGGGCGCCTTAAGCGGTTTACAGATTGCGATGGCAGTAGGTGCCAGCTTATTGGCTGTGATCAGTATGATCGCGCTTATCAATGGTGGACTCGCCAAACTGGAGGGGTTGCTCGACATGCCGCAACTGAGCTTAGAATGGATTTTTGGTTATCTTTTCGCCCCTATCGCATGGCTCATTGGTATCCCCATGGCAGGAAGCCATGACAGCCGGTACCTTGATTGGTAAAAAGATCGCAGTCAATGAGTTTGTTGCATTTGCTGACTTTATGGAGATGAAAGCGCACTTATCAGCGCATAGCCAAGCCATTGTCACCTTTGCTCTATGTGGCTTTGCCAATTTGACCTCGATAGCGATGTTAATGGGCGGCTTAGGGGGGATTGTGCCTGAGCGTCGCGGTGATATTGCGACCTTGGGAATGCGTGCTATTCTGGCGGCGACACTGGCTAACCTGATGAGCGCGACCTTGGCTGGACTATACCTTTCTCTTTAACGTCGCGTTACTGTTTCGTGATTGTTTCTCGCCATGGACGGGGAGTCTCTGATGAACGCTCGATGGCAAGCCGCTAATTCTGTTACACTCTTTTTACTCCACATTAAGAGAGTTAGATAGATGCGATATCCTTGGGTGCTTTTTGATGCAGATGAAACCCTCTTCCACTTCGATGCATATGCGGGTCTTCAGCGACTTTTCTCTCATTACGATGTCGACTTTGATCGTCACGCCTTTGCTGAATACTCGGCCTATAATCAGCCGTTATGGGTGAAATATCAAGATGGCGAGATTGACGCGCACACGCTACAAACCGAACGTTTCACGCGTTGGGGACAGCGTCTTAACGTCGCCCCTGCCACATTGAACCAAGGTTTCTTAGAGGCGATGGCCGATATTTGTCAGCCGCTTTCGGGTGCGCACGATCTCATTAGTGCGATAAAGCCCCATGCACATATTGGTATCATTACTAACGGATTTACCGCTCTTCAAGATATCCGCTTAGAAAAAACCGGATTGAAGCCTGCGATTTCAACCTTGGTGATATCGGAGCAAGTGGGGATCGCCAAACCGGATCCTCGGATCTTTGAACATGCCTTTGAAAAGATGGGTAATCCCCCCAAGGAGAAAATCTTAATGGTGGGTGACAATCCACATTCTGATGTGCTGGGTGGCATGCGTGCCGGGATTGATACATGCTGGCTTAATACCGATAACACCCCGGTACCAGAAGGCATTACACCAACCCATCAAGTTGGGTCGCTCTTTGATCTAAAAGCATGGTTGATCCAAAAACGTGATTGACCTAAAAACGTAGTTGACCTAAAAGGCATAAAAAAAGAGAGCGCTATGCTCTCTTTTTTGTGCTCTATGATTCATGGTCAGTATTATCCATAATGGATCATGAACAATGCTTAGCTGTGATCGCCACGTACAAAGGCTGCTTTTTCAGCGTGCTGGCCTTGGTCTGTGCTGGCCACATAGTTGACTGAGCGGCTGTTCTGATTTTGTGCGTGAATAAATACACGACCAGATTCGTCAGTGACTTTCGCATCCATACCAGATTCGCTTGTCACTTTTGCACCTTGAACCGCTTGACCTTGCTCGGTGACGGAGACCCAAGCACCACCTTCAGCTGGGGTGACATCGAGGTTTAAACCACCAGCCATTACAGAGGTTGAGGCGAACGTTAGGGCGAAGATTGCTGCAAGTTTTTTCATGGTTATTTCCTCTTTCGTATCGGGTTGGCTGCTATTAAACGCCAACATCGCGGATGATTTGTCACCTCACTGTCTCTATTTTGAAAACAGATTTCTTTGCTCAGCCATCATACTTTCAACCTATCGACAGCGTGTTCGCGTTGCTGCGTTAGAACAAACATGAGATTACGCCGACAAAAGTGTGCGGACAATCACAATTATACGAATGAGTTGTTCGAAAAATTTCACATGAATATCAGCGCAATCAGGCGTAAAAGAGGGAATCGTGGCCAAAAATGTCTTGGGCGTTGTGATCGGCTTCATCTTTCCCTTCGTTTTCTACAAGGCAGTAAGTTAATCATTCCCGGGGAGTCACCAAGCGTTTGCAATGCTGCATCGCCGTTATGGTGGGGAACAAAATGAAAGGGAGAATAATGATGTTAAAGCACACGATGACCACATTTGCAGTCATTGCCACATTCCTCGCAGGTATGGGCTCCGCGGTCGCTGCTCACCACAAAGGTGAACATGATATTGTTGACACTGCGATGAAAAATGATGACTTTTCAACATTAGTCGCAGCAGTAAAATCCGCGGATCTGGTTGGTACATTGAAAGGTGATGGCCCCTTTACCGTATTTGCGCCGACCAATGCTGCCTTTGATAAGCTCCCAAACGGCACCGTAGAAACCCTACTGAAGCCAGAAAATAAAGACAAGTTAACAGATATTCTCACTTATCATGTTGTCCCAGGCAAGGTCACAGCCGAGCAAGTCATGGGTATGTCGTCGGCAACCACGGTGCAAGGTAGCGACGTGATGATCAAAGTCTCTTACGGTGATGTGAAAGTGGACAATGCGACCGTGGTCAAACCCGATATCATGGCCTCCAATGGCGTCATTCACGTGATCGATACCGTGATCATGCCGTAATATTGATTCGGTTATTAACAAATACCACTGTGATAAGAAAAAAGCCTGCTCGAGAGCAGGCCTTTTTGTATGGCTAGATATGGGGCTGACTCGTGGTGAGTTATGCCGCTTCGTCTGCGTCTTTTTTCTGAAACTTGCCCAGTAAGGCATGATAAAAATCATGATCAGAAAGCGTCCCGAGCAACTCGCCATTTTCGACCAGCAATACAGGCGTATTGGTGTTATAGCGAATTTCAATCGCGTCACGCATCTCAATATCAGGAGAGGCCACCACAATGGTATTATCACCAACTTGTGAGAAGTCCAGAATATCTTTCTTCCATTCCGCCACACGCAATGGTTCATTGCCCGCGGTCGCAGAGAACGTACCATCTTGCTCAGCTGTAACCCAGATTTCACGACGATCACAGATTTTCCACCGATTCTCAACGTGCGTTAAGTTATCAACCGTCTTCATCATTGAGCGCCCTTTCAGGACATTCAATGGGTTAGTATGGGCCACAAAGTCACGGACGTAGTCAGTTTCTGGACGCAACACAATATCTTCCGGCTTACCATGCTGGATCAATTGGCCAGATTCCATGATCGCAATGTTGTTACCAATTTTAAGCGCTTCATCCAAGTCGTGACTGACGAATAAAATGGTTTTATTCAACTTTTTCTGGATTTCTAACAGCTCATCTTGTAATTGAGCACGGATCAGCGGATCAAGCGCCGAGAAAGGCTCATCCATCAGCAGTATATCGCTGTCCATGGCAAAAGCGCGCGCTAAACCAACACGCTGTTGCATACCACCAGAGAGCTCATGGGGATACTGGTTTGCCCACTCACCCAAGCTAACTAATTCCAGTTTTTCAAGCGCTTGCTTGCGGCGTTCTTTTTTGCTGAACCCTTTCATTTCCAAGCCAAACGCCACATTGTCGACAACCGTCATCCAGGGCATTAAGGCGAACTTTTGAAACACCATAGAAGCTCGATTTGTACGCAAGTGACGCAATGTTTGCGAATCAACGTTCGCCATATCGACCATTTGGTCACCGTCACGGACTTCGAGGCTACCACGCTGATAGGGTTTAAGCCGTTGACTGCACGGAGTAAACTTGATTTACCTGAGCCTGATAAGCCCATAAGTACACAAATCTCGCCTTCCTTGACGTTGAGAGAGACGTTGTCGACACCGACAACTTGTCCGGTTTGCTCAATGATTTCTGACCGAGAAAGGCCTTTATCCAACAGATCAAGTGCTGGCTGTACGTTATCGCCAAACACCACATCTAAATTTTTAATTGCGATTGCGTCCATGGTTCCCCCTTATTCATTGCCTTGGTTAGGTGCTTTACACAAGCGGTCAAGAATGATGGCGACCAATACAATCGCGAGACCCGCTTCAAACCCTTGAGAAATGTTCACTGTATTGAGTGCACGGACAACCGGTTTACCCAGACCATCAGCCCCCACCAGCGCAGCGATAACCACCATCGACAGCGACAACATAATACACTGAGTCACACCGGTCATAATGCTTGGCAATGCCGCCGGGAGTTCCACCTTAAACAACAACTTCATGCGAGTGGCACCAAATGCACGCCCCGCCTCGACCAACTCTTCAGGCACACGCGTGATCCCGAGATACGTCAGGCGGATTGGCGATGCGATGGCAAAGATAATGGTCGAAATAAGCCCCGGTACAATCCCTAACCCAAACAACACTAGCGTTGGGATGAGATACACAAACGGTGGCACGGTTTGCATTAAATCGAGCAATGGCCGCATAAAGGTATATACCAAAGGCCGGTGCGCCGCCATGATCCCCAGCGGTATGCCAATTAATACGGAAATCGTTGTCGCGGCAAAAACCAGAACAAAGGTTTCCAGCATCTCTTGCCAGTAGCCCAGGTTGAGGATCAACAAGAGCGCACTCACAACAAAGATAACGATAGAAATTCGACGTTGCAGATACCAAGCAAGGGCTGCGGTCATGAGTATCGGGCCAGCGGCTGGCATCCATTTAAAAATGTCGACCAGTAGCGTAATGATGGTATCTAAGCTGATTGAAATCGCATCAAAAAACCCGCGGCGTTCATGGTCAACCAATCAACACCGTTCTCCATCCATTGACCGAGTGGGATTTTGTTATCTGTAATAATATTCACAATAAAACCTTAGGGGCGGCGTTCACACCGCCCTCTCCTCTACACTTTTTATGGTTACGCTTCAGTCTTTTTTAGATATTCAGTGACCGCTTCAACGGCGTCTTTACCGTCAACAGTGGTGACACCGTCTAGCCACTTTTTCAACACACTAGGGTTGTTACGTAGCCACTCACGTGCCGCCATTTGTGGCTTCTCACCGTCGTTAAGGATTTTGCCCATCATTTCGTTTTCCATCTTGAGGCTAAACTCAAGATTCTCGAGCATTTGACCCACGTTCGCACACTGTTCTACGTAACCACTACGTACATTGGTATGCACGGTTGCGCCGCCATAGTTCGGGCCGAAATACTCATCGGCGCCAGACAGATACTTCATATCGAAATTGCTGTTCATTGGGTGCGGGGCCCAGCCGAGGAAGGCAACCCATTTGTCACGACGAACGGCACGTGAGACTTGCGAAATCATGCCCGCTTCACTGGACTCAATCAGGCGGAAATCACCCAGATCAAAATCGTCCGTGTCGATCATTTTTTGAATTTGCGTGTTGCCATCGTTACCGGGCTCAATGCCATAAATGCGTGAGTCAAACTTGTCAGCATATTCCGCGATATCTGCGACACTCTTCACACCGGCATCGTACACATATTTAGGCACAGCCAAGGTATATTTCGCCCCCGTCAGGTTAGCGCGAACGCTATCGACGGTGCCATTATCAAGATACTTCTTGATGTCGCCTGTCTGTGTTGGCATCCAGTTACCGAGGAATACGTCGATGTCGCCCGACGCCATTGAAGAGAAGGTCACAGGCAGTGACAGTAAATCTGTCTCTGTGGTGTAGCCCATACCTTTCAGCACTTCCGTGGTGATAGCCGTCGTTGAGGTGACGTCTGTCCAACCGATATCCGAGAAACGCACGGTTTCGCACTGATTCGCTGCAGCGCCGAATGCCATCATTGAGCTCAGGCCAACCGCAGTCATCAGCGTTTTGGTGGTTTTACGTTTATTCATTGACATCTTAGTTTCCTTGTAATGCTTACTGATTAGTTTCTAGTGCGTGCTCACCCTTGGGTGACATCATCACTCTGCGCGTTTTGATTGCGTTGCTTGTCTTGCCACTCAGCCGCAATCCATACTGGCACCTGCTCGGCAGGCAAGAGTGACTTTTCAAGAATCATGTCAGCGGCGCGCTCCGCTACCATGATGGTTGGAGCATTCAGGTTGCCGTTAAGGATCGTCGGAAAAACCGAGGAGTCCACCACGCGCAACCCTTGAATGCCACGCACACGGCACTGCTCATCGAGCACCGCCATCGCGTCGTCTTCCGCACCCATTTTGCAGGTGCACGATGGGTGATAAGCGCTTTCCACGTTCTCTTTCACCCAACGATCAATCGCTTCATCCGACTGAACATCTTTACCCGGCTGGATCTCATCGCCTCGGAATGTATCCATCGCGTTTTGATCCATGATTTCACGCGTCAAGCGAATGGTGTCACGCCAATCTTGGCGGTCTTGCTCAGTGGTAATGTAGTTAAACAAGATCGCCGGCTTAGCATGTGGATCGGCAGATTTAATCCGAACGTAACCGCGACTTTCCGGCTTATTCGGTCCAACATGCACCTGGAAACCATGGCCATCAAACGCGGCTTTGCCGTCATAGCGCATCGCCGCAGGCAAAAAGTGATATTGCACGTTTGGCCACTTCAATCCTTCGCGTGAGCGAATAAAGGCGCACGATTCAAAGTGGTTTGTTGCGCCTAAGCCTTTGCGAGTAAGGATCCACTCAGTGCCAATCATGCCTTTGCTGATAAGGTCCAGCTTGCTGTTAAGCGTGATCGGTTGCTTACAGTGGAACTGGAAATATACCTCGAGGTGGTCCTGTAAGTTTTCACCCACGCCTGGTAGTTCGTGCTGAACATCAACACCTGCGCTTTCAAGCACCTCACGTGAACCAATCCCTGAGAGCTGCAGTAGCTGAGGAGAGCCGACAGAACCCGCACTGGAGATAACTTCTTTATCCGCCATGGCGTGTTCAATGTTGCCACCCTTTTCAAACTCCACGCCGACAGCACGTTTACCTTCTAATAAGATGCGACGGGTCACTACGCCCTTTTTCAAGGTCAGATTGTCACGCTTTAATGCACGACGTAGATACGCGTTCGAGGTTGAAGCTCGTACACCCTTGTCGACGGTCATGTGCATTGGGCCAAAGCCTTCTTGCTGATACCCGTTGTAATCTTTAGTTTCTGGATAGCCAGCTTCTACCCCTGCATCAATAAAGGCTTGATACAGCGGTTTAAGTTTCTATGTCGTTGCCGTTGCAAGTGCCGACAGGGCCGTTACCCCCACGGTAGGTATCTGCGCCGCCAGACCAGGTTTCTGCACGCTTAAAGTAGGGCAAGCAGCTCGCGTAATCCCAGCCATTAGCACCCTGTTCAACCCATTCTTCATAGTCACAAGCGTGACCGCGGACATAGACCATGCCATTAATCGATGAGCTGCCACCGAGCACTTTACCGCGAGGGCAATGAAGTTCACGTCCATCAAGGCCTGGTTCCGGCAATGATTCGAACTGCCAGGCATAACGCTTGGTGTTCATAGGAATCGACAAAGCGGTCGGCATTTGGATAAAAATACTCTTATCGGTACCGCCCGCTTCAAGCAGTAGCACTTGATGTTGGCCAGATTCGGTCAGCCGATCGGCCAATGCGCAGCCGGCCGAACCCGCGCCGACGATAATATAATCGTAGCGTTGTGACATATTGGTCGCTCCGTTAGAAATTAGGCGTAAGGCTGGCGAAATCGCCAAGCTCAATCAGGACGCTTTTAGTTTGGGTATAGTGTGTGAGGGTTTCGACACCATTCTCACGACCGACGCCTGATTGCTTGTAGCCACCGACTGGCATTTCTGCTGGTGAATCACCCCAGGTGTTAACCCAGCAAATACCCGCTTCAAGCTGATGAATAATGCGGTGAGCACGCGATAGGTTTTGGGTAAAGATACCTGCCGCTAGGCCATAGTGTGTGTTATTAGCACGGGCAACGACTTCTTCCTCATTAGAGAAACGCAATACCGACATCACGGGGCCAAAGATTTCTTCACGAACGTGCGCCATGCTGTCATCACAGTCAGTAAAGATGGTTGGCGCCACAAAGTTCCCCTTATCCAGGCCATTTTCAGTGACGCGGTAACCACCGGTCAGCAAGGTTGCGCCGCTTGCTTTCGCTGTTTCAATCGCCGTCATCACCTTATTAAGGTGTTCGGTCGAGATCAGCGCACCAACTTGGGTGTTCATATCGGTTGGATCACCGATAACGAGCTTGTCTGTCCGCGCTTTCAGTTGCTCAACGAAGGCGTCATAAATACTATCGTGAACAAATACACGAGTGCCGTGCGTACACACTTCGCCTTGGGTATAGAAGTTAGCGACCATGGCTGCCGATACCGCATTATCCAGATCCGCATCATCAAACACGATACAAGGTGATTTACCACCTAGCTCCATGGTGACTGACTTCAGCGTTTTAGCTGCATCACCCATCACGGTTTTGCCTGTCCCAACTTCACCGGTAAACGAGACTTTGGCAATCTCTGGATGTGCAGTCAGCATTTGACCGACGCGATAATCACCTTGCACCACGTTAAATACGCCAGCAGGCATACCCGCTTCGGCAAAGATTTCTGCCAGTTTAAGCGCTGTTAACGGTGTTTCCTCAGACGGCTTAAATACCATCGCGTTACCCGCAGCCAATGCTGGCGCTGACTTCCACATCGCAATTTGGATCGGATAGTTCCAAGCGCCGATGCCCGCACACACGCCCAGAGGTTCACGGCGGGTGTAGAAGAATTGGTTTTCCGAGAGCGGTTGCTGCTCACCCTGCATAGAAGGTACCAAGTTGGCAAAGTACTCAATCGCATCCGCACCGGTCACTACATCCACTTCGACCGCTTCTTGTAGCGGTTTACCCGTATCGAGCACTTCCAGCATGGCAAGCTCATCGTTACGTTCACGCAACAGTGCAACCGCTTTAAGTAGGATGCGGCTACGCTCCATCGCCGTCATACGCGACCATACGGCAAAGCCTTGCTTTGCAGCATCGACCGCAGCTTGTACATCGTCTGCCGAAGCTTGATCGATCTGCGCGATCGTCTCACCCGTTGCTGGGTTGACGGTGGCAAAGTGCTCGCCACTGGTAGCGGTGGTAAGTTGGCCATTAATAAAAAGCGTTTTCGCGTTCATATTTAATCCTGAATTCTTTTGTGTTCGAGTGTATATGTCAGGCGTTTTTCGGCCTTAGCTCTTTTGCGCCTTAGCTCTGAGGACGACCATAAAAGGTCAGTTGCTTATCTAAATAATCATTGATAATGGTCCGAGCGTTGTTGGCATCAATACCTTTAGGGTTCAATGCACCACGCAACCAAATACCATCGATCAACGCCGCAATCCCCTGAGCGACCATCGCCGCCTGCTCAAGCGGCAGTAGTGCGCGCAGTTCAATGCGCAAATGCGACAGCAGGCGCTTTTCGTTCACCCGTTGTAAACGGTATAACTCATTGTCATGCATGGCATACGACCAGAACGCTAACCAAGTTTTAACCACATCAGACTTGGCCTGAAACCCTTCAAAGTTGGCGTTAATGATCGCGTTGATGCGCGCCTGATGGTGATAACGTGGGATTTCACGCAATGCGCCAATCACCGTTGCTGACAGCTCACGTAATACCACGCGCATGGTTTCTTCTAGCAAGCCATGCTTACCACCAAAATAGTGGTTAATAATGCCTGTTGATACGCCGGCTTCTTTACTAATCAAAGAAATCGTGGCCGCATGCAGCCCCACTCGACCAATGACCGTCATGGTGGCTTTAACCAGCTGCGGTTTCCGTACTTCCGGCATCCCTACCTTAGGCATTACGTCTCCATTCGTTTTTTTAATTGAACGATTAGTTAAATATAATCTTACACGCTAATCATTAGATCTCAAACATTATTTTTAACCAATTTGCTACACCCCACCCTACGAAAAAACAGTCAGATAAAGTAAAAACAATGATTTAAGTCAATTTTAGCCATGCTCGAACGGCACCTAATCGTTTGTACTGATAGTAGTATTTATAACCGGATCGAGCAAAAAGACACCTAAAATATCGCTATCCATGACAAGTGTTAAGGGCCATAAACAAGAAAAGGACAAATGATTAAGCCTCAGGAATCGGCACGGACTCCACCATTGAAACACCTTAAAAGCCCCTAATGTCGACAAAAAAGGCTTTTTTCGCCGATTTTAAACAAAAAATAACAACAAAAGTGGTTTGGACTACCTAAACCTTATTTCATGAACAAAAGAAAAATGCGGCTTTGCCTGGATAGGCTGAAGACGCAATTCAACGAGATGTAATATTTAATGCAAAGAATGTTTAGGGTAACAACCTTTTTCTGGGCTTATCGCAAGCACATGGAGATAGGCCAATTACATAAAAAAGCACCCAGCCCATCTTGTGATGGTCTGGGTGCTCATAAAAGACGGTTAGCAATAAAGAGGTTACTCGTAGTTGAGATCCGTCGCTTTACCGGAGAACACGCGATAGACAAACACGGTGTACAAGAAGATCATCGGCAACACAAACATGGCACCGTAGCCCACAATCAATAAGGTGCCTGGTGCACTCGCTGCCTCTTGTGCTGTCATGACCCCAGGCACGATGTCCGGGAAGAAACTATAGGCTAAGCCAAAAAAGCTCAGTGCGAACAGAAATATCGCGCCAATGAAAGGGAATTGATACCCCACATCATTTTCAACCGGCACATGACGTAAATACCGGTCTACCAACACCATAATCGCCAGACACACTAACGGGACAGGCGCGAGTAGCAAGATCTCAGGAAAACCAAACCAACGCGCGGCAACCGTTTCACTTACCAGTGGGTTGACAATGCTGATTGCTAATACCCCCAATGCCGCTAACCAACCACCGCGACGTGACCATTTGGCCGCCCGCTTTTGCAAGTCGCCCTCGGTTTTCATCACCAGCCAAGTGCCGCCAATATAGATGTAAGCCGCGGTCACACACAGGCCGCTTAATAGGGCAAACAAATAAGACCCAATGCTCTCATCAAATGCCAACACATAACGACCAATCATATAGCCTTGGGTCATGGCGGCAATGAAGGAACCGGCTTTAAAGCAACGATCCCATAAATCCTTACGCTCGGGCCGCACCTTGGCGCGGAAATCAAAGGAGACCCCACGCAAGATTAACCCCGCTAACATCACTGAGGTCGGCAAATATAACTCAGTCAAAATCAAGCTATGCGCACTCGGGAATGCAATCAACAAAATACCAACCGCCAGCACTAGCCAAGTCTCGTTAGCATCCCAGAAAGGACCAATCGATGCGATCATGCGATCGCGCTGTGCCTGATTACAGCTCGGGAGCAACATGCCAACCCCGAGGTCGTAGCCATCTAATACGGCATACATAAAGACCGTAAAGCCAAAGAGCAATAGATATATTTCAGGTAAATGCGGCGTGATAATCATACGTTCACCTCTTTAGTTGACTGCGCGGTGTTTGCGTCGTCAGATTGATACTCTGGCAAACGTTTTTTCGCCAAGAAGAACAAGGTACGAATATAGGCCACCATCAACACGGCATAGAGCGTGAGATAGATGGTTAATGAAATCCCCACATTGGCACTGGCGACTGTCGTCACCGCATCCGCCGTCTTCAATACCCCTTGCACGAGCCAGGGCTGACGACCAATCTCAGTGACATACCACCCCGACAACGTGGCTACCCATCCCGAGAAGGTCATCGCCACGAGACCCATCAGGTGCCATTTAGGCATCGGCTGGTTTCGCCACACACGATAGGTGGTGTACCAGCTCACCAACAACATCAGCATACCCACGCCCACCATGATTCGGAAACCAAAGAAGAGTGGTTTGACCGGTGGATGATAATCAAAGCTGTCCAGCCCTTTAATCTCTCCATCGAGTTTGTGGGTAAGAATTAGGCTCGCCAAGTTTGGAACCCCGACTTCATAGTCGTTTGAGCGTGTTTCTTCGTTAGGTACCGCGAAAAGCAGTAATGGCGCGCCTTGTTCGGTTTCCCACACCCCTTCCATCGCGGCAATTTTTTGTGGTTGATGCTCTAGGGTGTTCAGCCCGTGCATATCGCCGATAAAGATTTGCAATGGGATCAAGATAGCGGCCGCCGTAATCCCCACTTTCAATGGCTTGTCTGACACACCGGATGCCGGTGATTTCAATTTCTGATAGGCGGAAATACCGGCAATCAAGAAAGATGCGGTCAAACCAGAGGCCAGCAACATATGACTTAAGCGATATGGCATGGATGGGTTAAAAATGACCTCAAACCAGCTGGTTGGGTGAACCACTCCTTCAATGATCTCGAAGCCGGTTGGTGTGTGCATCCAGCTATTCAGCACCAGAATCCAGAAAGCGGAAATCGTGGTACCAATCGCCACCAGTAAGGTCGCCAGCGTATGCACCCAGTTAGGGACGCGGTTTTTACCGAATAACATCACACCGAGGAAGGTTGCTTCCATGAAGAAAGCCGTCATCACCTCGTAGCCTAATAAAGGACCGGCGATGTTCCCCACTTTTTCCATAAAGCCCGGCCAATTAGTGCCAAACTGGAAACTCATGGTGATACCCGAGACCACCCCAAGTGCAAAGGTCAGCGCAAACACCTTGACCCAGAAATAATAGGTGTCGAGCCAAATTTGCTCACCCGTGCGATTGTGTCTGAATTTGAAAAACACCAGCATCCATCCGAGTGCAATCGTGATGGTGGGAAAAAGGATATGGAAGCTGATGTTGGCCGCAAACTGCATTCGCGACAACATTAATGTATCTAACATGACATTACCCTCAGGACGTTACTTACCCGATTCTTCGTTGGACTTGCTGTGAAACAATTTGCCCGACAGCTCAAGAAGTCGACCGACGCTGCTACCCAGCTTCATCAAATTTTTCAGATGCTCAGGTTTCATTTGCTGCACATCATCAAACCAATGGTTGAACAGCTCCAAAAGATCGTGGATCTCATGTAACTGCGTCACCGCGTGACTGTCTGCGTCGTCTTCGCTTCGCATAAAATGTGAACGCAACATGGATAAGGTGGGGTCGACTTCTCGCTTTTTCCTTTCAGCAAGCACCTGCTGCGCCAACTCCCAGATAGTGCCATTGGGCACGAAGTAATCCTTTCTATCTCCGGGGGTACGCTGTGAACGGATCAAATTCCAGCCTTGCAACTCTTTGGTTGCCATACTGACGTTGCCTCGAGATATGTTGAGTGCAGACACAATGTCGTCAGCACTTAAGGGATGTTCGCTTAGCACAATCAGCGCTAGCATTTCACCGACTGAGCGATTAAAGCCCCAACGGCTTCCCATCTCACCAAAGTGCATTACGACGTTGCGTAATTCTTGTGACAACTCCATTTTTGATCTCCCTCACAGTGCGTCTGAGGGATAATACGGAGTTTCTTTGTGTGGGATCAATGAAAATTTGGAATTTTCAGAAATTATTGAAAATAGAAAAGGGCTTTGGTTACAAGCTGTGAGGATGCTTTATGAAAATGTTACACAAGAAGTCCTGTTAACATGATCTCAATCACAAAGAATACGTAATAACTCTGGGTAAAGAAAGTAAGATGACACATACAGACACACAATTATTATGTTTTTAACCATCACCCAAAGCAGCAAAAACCGCAGGCTACGCTAGATTCCATGGTGACATGAAGGAAAAAATCAAACTCAAAAAACGTTGCACTCTATACTAAGTCTATGTGCGTCACTAAATCTATGTGCGTCAACCTTTTACACAACACGTTGAATACGCTCACCTCTGAGCAATGGACAAAAGGAAGTTTGCTGTCATGTTCAAAAAGACGCAGCGAGAATTGGACACCTGCCAAGCGGAAAAAGCCGCGCTCCAAGCGGAGCTCGATGCCATTAATACACATATTGCGACCATCACCTTTACACCTGACGGCATCATTACCAGCGTAAACGATAAATTCCTCAGTATTATTGGTTACAGCCATGATGAGGTTATCGGCCAGCATCACCGCGCGGTTTGTTTCGACGACACCGTTAATGACCCAAGTTATCGACAATTTTGGCAATCACTGGCGCAAGGTAAGCCACGAAAAGGCGTATTTCGTCGCCGCCATCAGCAAGGACAGGAAATCTGGATGGAAGCGACTTATGTGCCCATCACAGATAGCAGCGGCAAAGTGGTTAGCGTTCGCAAATTGGCAGCTGATGTCACCAAACAACACAAAGAAAGTTTGCGACAACAATCTATTCTGGCTGCTATCGATCGTTCATTGGCGGTGATTGAATTTGAACCTGACGGAACCATTGTGCGTGCCAACGATAATTTCCTCGCCGCAGTGGGCTATCAAGCACGAGAAATTGCAGGCCAGCATCATGAGATATTTTGTGATCATGCGTTTTACGAAGATAATCCAAACTTCTGGGCATCGCTAGCGAGCGGCCAATTCACGTCTGGCCAATACTTGCGCCGTGATAAATATGGCAATGAAGTTTGGCTAGAAGCCACGTATAACCCTGTTTTTGATACACAAGGAAACGTTTATCGCGTGATCAAGTTCGCGACAGCAGTTACCGATACAGTGAAAAAAAATCAAGCCGTTAATCAAGCAGCAGAGCTTGCTCAAGCATCATCAGAGCAAACGCTCAAACATAGCGAAAATGGCAGTGCGCTATTACAAGAAGCCGTTCAGCTCTCACAAAACGTCACCGACCAAGCCGTTGAAGCCTCCAATCAGGTTAATCAGCTCAGTGAGCATGCACAGAGCATTGAAAATATCGTCACCACCATCAAACAAATCGCTGAACAAACTAACTTGCTCGCACTCAATGCCGCGATAGAAGCGGCGCGCGCGGGAGAGCAAGGACGTGGGTTTGCGGTTGTGGCGGATGAAGTACGAGGCCTGTCTCAGCGCACCAGTAAATCCACCACTGAAATCGCCGATGTGGTCGATGAGAACCTGCAACTCATCAAAGGGGTAAGCGACGCGATGGAAAGAGTCACTGAACAATCCTCGCTCGGACAGGAAAAAGTCACCGCCGCCGACACTGTCATGAGTGATATCCATGCAGGGGCAGAAGAAGTCTCGAACACGGTGGGTCACTTGACGCTTTAACAACTCCACTGGCTTTCACCACTCGAGACGAAAATAGGCTCGCATAGTTAATCTAGCTGCCCACCTTCCAACCATGGCGGTGGGTATCATTCCTCTTTCTACCTAGTTTTGTATTACGGTACATCGACCACTCCATAGGTTCACCCTATCAGGCATATCGGTTAACTCCATTTTCCTTTTTTATATCGGTAGGTTATTCTATCTATATCAGATTGGACAACACGGTTTTCAGTATTCGATTCTCGCGATAACGCGACGATTGAACACATTGATTTTGCCACAAAGGAGGCATTAGATGAGTAAACAATCAACATTGATCGGGTTAGACAGCACCAAGGCCGCCGATCTAGCAGCACGCCTAGATACGCTATTAGCAAACTACCAAGTGCTGTACACCAATGTGCGTGGTTTTCACTGGAACATCAAAGGCGGCGACTTCTTCGAGCTGCATGTTAAATTTGAAGAGATCTACACGGATCTTCAAACCAAAATCGATGAAGTAGCTGAGCGTATTCTAACCATTGGTGGTACCGCAGAGCACCGCTTCAGTGAGTATTTGAAAATCAGTGAAATCAAAGAACACGCACCAGAGGCGAACGGCCAAGCTGGTCTACGCGCCATTGTTGACGGATTTAGTGTATTGATTAGCCTACAACGTGACATTATGGGTCTTGCCGGTGATGCGGGCGATGAAGGTACATCTGCACTGATGAGCGATTACATCCGCGAACAAGAAAAACTGCTTTGGATGTTCAACGCGTACCTGAACTAATTACCTGTTCGATAACGTAAAAATAGCCCGCTTTGTCGGGCTATTTTTTATGCGCCTCCGGTAAAGGCAAGGCTAGCCGTTCGACATAATTCACTTTGATAGCGCCTTGGTACTCAAAATGCGTCACGATCGCGCTTAAGTGTTCCGATTTAGCGGGACGTTTAACGGGGAGCGAGACCTTCATCGGGCTCGGCGTGTTTTCCTCGCTACTTGTCACATAAATTGGCGTTTGCTCGATCCAGCGGTACGCATCATCTACACATAGCCAATAAGCGGCTGCCGGTGCACAGCTGGTTGGCGTGTTCGGCAAATCAACCGTTAATTGTTGATCGGGATGCCCGATAAGTTTCACCCAAGGGCGCCGCGGTAATCCGTAAACGATCAAGCTGTAGTGTTGCCCACCTAAACGCAGTTCGTAGACGCCTGGATCCACTTGCGTAAAAAGTTGTCCTGATTCAAGTTCTTGAAATCCAGTTTGGGCGCCTAATATTTCACTAATCACCGTCTGACCCTTGGGATCGGTGAGCGTCACCAAGGTTGAACGTGAGACATGTTCAGCCGATAGCTTGATCTCATAACCCAGGCTTGATGCGCCCGCGCGTCGCACAAAAGAAACCGTGAGTCCTTGCGGGATATCCTTACCGTTGGGCTCAGTCAACTGCTGGCCACAATCTGTTTGATTGATAATCGCGTGCTTTATCTTAGCCCAGTGTTCAGTCGGTATTGGCTGCTGAGACAACGCAAAAATAAGCTCCTGCCAAGCAACAGTGGGCCTGTCGGCCAACAATGCTTGATAGGTTTCTTGCATCGGTGTTTTAGGAATCCACGCTTGTTCAGCGCGGACATTAACGCTGAGTAGCATGCATACTATCACCAGTAAACGATAACCACACATCTTCACAACGCCACCAATCGATAGCCCACACCCCGGTGCGTTTCAATCGCCAAGTCGGGCAGTTTTTGTCGTAACCGCAACACATGATTATCCACAGTGCGTGTGGTAGGAAACGCTTGATAGCCCCATATCTTGTTAAGAAGCTCTTCGCGATGAAAAACACGCCCTTGGTTTTGTAATAACAATAATAACAGGTCAAATTCTTTTGGTTTCAACATCACGGTTTCATTCTGCCAATAAACATTCCGCGATCCCGGTTCAACCTTGATAGGCCCATACAAGAGCTGGCTTTCGCCTAAAGGCCGAAGCTGAGCATAAATTCGCGCGAGTAACTCTTGATGTGAAAAGGGTTTAACCACGTAGTCTTTTGCCCCTGCCATTAATCCCTCGACCCGCTGCTCTACGTCGATTTTCGCGGTCAGTACAATAACCGGTAGCGCTTTTAGGGAAAGCCAGTGAGGAAGCTGAGTCAAACTATCACCGTCGGCAAGTTGCCGATCTAAGATAACGAGATCAGCATGAAACCAGTGCTTCTCTACCTTATGACTCTCTGTCAGCCAAGTACATTGGAAACCGTGGCTTTCGAAAAACTGGCGCAGTCCCTCACCCAGCAAGGTATCATCCTCGACCAATAGCAAATGACTCATTGAGGTAACTCCAATATACAACAGGTGGGATGGCGTTTAATCAAGAGCTTCCCCCTCATTTGGCGCATCAACCGCGCCACCAAGAATAGTCCAATCCTGATGGCTCCCCACTTCTTACATAGAATAATCAGTGAGATAGGATAAAAAAGGTAGTCAGATCCATGATAATCGGCGATTATGGGTCACTACAACACAAAAAGCGCCAACCACCAACTGAATCATAGCCAGTATTCTACACTCTTTTTTCCTGTA
>NZ_AQOD01000054.1 GCF_000513715.1 Salinivibrio socompensis S35 | reverse complement strand
CCCTTTCGGGATCGAATGGCTTCAGACCGTTACGTAAGGCCTGTTACCATTCGATTCGAATGTCGACGGGGTACCTAGCTGGTCGGTGATGAATCGGCTTGCATCGCATCCAATACGTCACGAGTTTGGTAAGCAATCCCTTCCAATGTCGCTCGAATAATATGGTTTGAATTCACACCGCGCGTTAAGCCAACAATGGTGCCGCGGGCGTAAGCATCCCAGTATGGCGCGCCTAATCCCGTGAAGGCAGGCACCACATAAACACCGTTAGACGTGTCTACTTTAGTGGCAAAATACTCAGAATCATGCGCGTCTTCGAGCACTTTTAGCTCATCACGAAGCCACTGAATAGAGGCACCGCCCATAAATACCGCACCTTCAAGCGCATAAGAGGGCTCACCCTGTGTACCACAGCCGATAGTTGTCAGCAGACCATGTGAAGACGTAACTTTCTCTTGGCCTGTGTTCATCAGCAAGAAGCACCCTGTGCCGTAGGTGTTTTTCGCCTGTCCAGCTTCGACACACATTTGACCAAATAGTGCAGCCTGTTGATCACCCGCAATCCCAGCAATGGGAATACGTGTACCCCCTTTACCGCCGATATTCGTTTGCCCATAGACTTCAGAAGATCGGCGCACTTCAGGTAACATTGACGCAGGGATGCCAAGCTCATCGAGCATTTTTTGATCCCAGCACATGTCGTTGATATTAAACAACATAGTTCGAGACGCATTGGTATAATCCGTCACGTGAACGCGCCCTTGGGTCATCTTCCAGACCAGCCAAGTATCCACGGTACCAAACAGCAGCTTACCCGCTTCTGCGTCTTCTCGCGCGCCTTCGACGTTGTCCAAAATCCACTTCACTTTTGTGCCAGAGAAATACGGATCAAGTACAAGCCCTGTGTTGTCGCGAACATATGAGGTTAAACCACGCGCCCGCAAGTCATCACAGATATCAGCGGTACGACGACATTGCCACACAATCGCGTTGTATACGGGTTTTCCGGTTTCTTTATTCCAGACAATCGTGGTTTCACGCTGGTTGGTAATACCAAGGCCAGCAATCTCATCACTGCGGATACCGGTTTTACCCAACACTTCAACCAGTGTTGAGCTTTGTGTCGCGTAAATCTCCATGGGATCATGTTCGACCCAACCGGCTTGAGGATAAATTTGCGTAAATTCGCGCTGAGACACACCGACAATGTTCGCGTCATGATCCATGACGATGGCGCGTGAGCTGGTCGTACCTTGGTCGAGCGCAACGATATATTTGGGCGTAGACATAATTGGGTTTCCTTCTATCTCTTATATTTTAGTCGTTATGGCGCACTTATACGCGCCTGCTACTTATGCTTATGCGTTTACTTTTTGCGTCTCGGTGTCAGCCAGCTCCAATTCTTCATCATCACACTGATTCGGAATGGTGCAACCGTGGCCCTCTTGAGGCAGGTATGGGGCGATCACTTTTGGATACAGCCAACCACCGAAGCAGGCCCCTAAAATGGGTGCGACAATGGGCACAATAAAGTAAGGAATATCGCGTGCGCCTGTCAGGGCATAATCCCACCCGGCAAAGAAGGCGAACAATTTAGGACCAAAGTCACGCGCTGGGTTCATTGCAAACCCCGTCAATGGACCGAACGAACCACCGATAACCGCAATCAAAATACCGATAAGTAATGGGCTCATCGGGCCACGTGCAGCGCCATTGTTTTCATCACCCAAGGCTAAAATGCCAAACATCAACACCGCCGTGATCACAAACTCAACCGCCATCGCGCCCATGAAAGACAGGGCTTGATGCGGATAGGTGGAGAAGATACCTGCGGTTGCCAGAGCCTCAGGGCTACTCCGCACGACATTGTTTGCGACTTCCCACTCGACGAAAAGGTTACTATAAAGACTGTAAACAAGCGCCGCTGACGCAAACGCGCCGAGCATTTGAGCAATAATGTAAGGAACCACTTTACTCTTATTAAAGCCATGAAAAGCTGCGAGAGCGATGGTAACGGCAGGGTTGATGTGCGCGCCAGAGACACCCGCGGTGCAGTAAATAGCAACTGCCACACCAAAGCCCCAAATGATACTGATTTCCCATTGACCAAACTCCGCGCCGGTCAACACAAGCGCGGCGACACAGCCCGCACCAAAAAAAATAAGTAAGCCCGTGCCGATAAACTCGGACACGCACTCGCCTAATAGCGTCGACGATGCTTTTTCCATGATGGTTATCCTTGTCACTGTTAGTAGGGGTTACACGTTCAAAGCCACACTACCATTTTGCATAATCACAGCATCTCGAAAACAAACTCACAACAAAAATGAGCGTTCGAGCATATTTTTATCACTTAATACTGACATTTTTGTTAACCACATCGTTATTTGAGCAAGTTCGCGCACAAAATGCGCAAACATAGGAGGATGACTAGAAAGGCAGGAATGGCAAGGCTTGGCGCCCTTCATATCTATACAGTGATCGTTGAGGGGCGCGCTTTATTGTTACGTCATTGTTATCGAAAAGTTGGCGTTGAGACTCCGAGTGTATCAAGATCGATTCCTTGCTCTTTCGCAAGCGATTCGAGCACCGGAAGCAAGGGGCCAAGCTTTTCGCTCAACGTATCACGCACGGTATCCACCATCACTTGGGTTTGTCGCTCGATTTCTATATTAACGGAGTCACCGACAGCCTTTCGCTCGAACGTTGTCATTCGCCGCGTCTCTGGGATCAACCAAACGTCAAACCAACCCTCATCCTTGTTCACGTCGGCAATGGTCAAGCTTGCGCCATTAATGGCGATATACCCTTTGGCAAAGATATAGCGCATCCATGACGTTGCTAAGGAAAATCGCAATCGACAATTTTCTTCTTGAAACAACACGTCATGTACTAAAGCACAGCAATCCACATGCCCCGATAACGGATGTCCGCCGATTTCCGCGCCATCTTTCGCCGCTCGCTCCGCGTTAACGCTATCGCCAGTGTTAAACGATCGCAACGTCGTTATCGCTAAGCTTTGTAGCATCACATCAAAGCGCACAAGATTGGCGTCTAACCGCTCAGTGACCGTCAAACATACGCCATCAATCGCGACACTGGCACCAATTTCTAGCCCCTCACAAAAACCATCTGGGAAACGGATATCGAACGTGCGAATGCCTTGGTGATCACGACAAACATCAATGTTTGCCACCGCTTGAATAATTCCGGTAAACATGTCCATTCCTATTGAGAGTTTCCCATCATCATACTGCTTGACAATAAAAATCACCACTCCATATGACTGATAATCAATCTCATTAGCATTGCTAGTCATTCCGGGTCAGCGTATAGTGCGCACTTTTATATGCCAGTAAGACATGATGAGTATGCCGTATCC
This sequence comes from Salinivibrio socompensis S35, assembly GCF_000513715.1. Lineage (GTDB taxonomy): Bacteria > Pseudomonadota > Gammaproteobacteria > Enterobacterales > Vibrionaceae > Salinivibrio > Salinivibrio socompensis. The sequence goes on along the minus strand of NZ_AQOD01000054.1, from coordinate 4,848 downwards.
TCCTTTACGCTTTGCCATTTTGGCAGCCTTCGCCGTTAGCGCTCATACCGCCAGTGCTAACACAAATCGCTCTCCCGACAGCATTGAAACCATTAAGATACAAGGTGAGCAATTAAACCATCCTATTACCCTCATCGCCCCGGGAGAATCGGCTTTAGAGCTGGACGATATTCAACGCGAACAGGCTCATAATATCGGAGAGTTGGTGATGAAAATGCCCGGCGTCTCGCTTGATGCCGGCGCACGCCCTGGCAGTGAACGTATCAATGTGTGGGGATTTTCTCACCCATCAGCACTGTCTGTCCGTGTAGATGGTGCCCCCGTCGGGTTTCAACAGTATCGCTATGGCAGCTTTTTCCTTGACCCTCAGTTGCTACGATCTGTACGTGTGGTAAGAGGCGATCACAATGTTCGCGCCAGTGTGGGCGCTTTTGGCGGCAGTTTTATCATGGAAACAAAAGAAGCTGCTGACTTTCTTGATGCGAATGAGGCAATTGGTACCACAGCTCAGGTAGGATTTAATAGCGTAAACCAACAATGGAAACGCAGTATCACGACCTTTGGCAAATCTGACTCTGGCTGGTCAATATTGCTTCATGGATCACGGCGTGATGCCGATGATATTGAGCTAGGCAACGGAGAGACATTTGATTTCTCAGGCTATGCGCAACATAGCCTGCTCGGTAAAATCAATTATCAATCTGACGCACACAATTTAATGTTTAGCCACACCCGATATGACGATCAGGGAAGAAAGCCATGGGCGAACCGGCGCGGCGCCATGCCTTCGATCAGTGATTATAAAATCAAGAAATATGGTAGCTACGAAGCGGCATTATTTGCCACATCAGTAGACAATCATTATCGCGAATATACCAGTACGCTGAATTATCACTACCAGCCCTTTAACAACTATATCGACACCAATGTCGTGATCGCGCACTCACAAAATCATCGTTACTGGGAAAGACCTGATAGCACCTATCAATCCTATATTACTTCGGGTCAATACGGGCATCAGGTGTGGTTATCGTATGAGCGTTGGTTTGCAGAGCTGACGAATACGAGTCACGTGGGTGATCACGAAGTCATGATCGGCGCTCAATATCAAGACCAAAACCGAAATTCGCACGTTTACAACCATACCTATCGCAAAAAGCTAGCGAAAAACTACGGCTACTATACGCCAAACTTTGAACCATCTGGCGAGCAGAAAACGCAAAGTGTGTTTGTGCAAGATAGATACTTTATTACTCCGGATCTCGAACTAACCGCCTCGCTACGCTATAACCATATTCGCTCACAAGGTGTGCCAAACCCGGCACCTGATTATAACGATCCCTCTGTCGGTCATGATTACAGCGCTATCACCCATCAAGGCTGGGAGCCGCGTATTGCATTGACCTACGATGTCAATTCATCAACACAAATCAAAGCCGCTTATGCCTATGGGTTGAAAGCACCAACGATTGACGAATTGTATACGGTGCAGTATGCAAGGGCGTCTAAACGGGCATCATCAAGTCGCGATCTTTCTGTAACTCGCGTCAATGCGTATCTATTGGGTCTATCTGATAAACGTCAACATATGTTAACAGACAGCGATCATCTAGCCACAGAGGTCACGCTATTTTGGAACGATATCATCGATGACGTTGCCCAGCGCCGTGGCGTGAATGCAACAAAACAAAAAGAAGGCTATTACACCAATCTGGATGGGCTATATACCTATGGCTTCGATGCACAATTACAATATCGCCTCAACGATTGGTTTACCGATGCATCTGTCTCTATGGTTAGAGGGAAACATAAAGGCTCATTGCGCGATAGTACAGGCGATGACGAGTACTGGTATGAAAACCCGCCACTAAGTGCAATGTTTGGGATTGGACGCCAACTGACGGAGACTATTCAAGTCGCTTGGCAAGGACAATATTGGGACGAACAAGATCGTGTTCCAAACGCACCTTCTTTGCACACGGCAAACGTTGCCAGTGACGCCTACTTTTTCCAAAACCTGTATGGTGAGTGGAAGCCCAGCGATGATTTTGTGCTACGCGCTACCATCACAAACCTAACCGATCAATATTATACGCCCTATCTGTCTGCCGGCGTGCCAGCCGCTGGCCGAGATGTGCGTATTAATGCCACGATGAATTTCTAGCCAAGCTAGGGGGGCACGATATTATCTAAGCCGAACACACGTTCGGCTTTGTCCCTTCATGCATAGCTGGCACGAATATCCTGATAAATTTAAGGGTTTATTTTCGATCCAAATCACGTTATTGATAGAGAACATTCTCCTCCCCCCGATTAAACCGGAGGCTATTTAATGACGACCATTGCCGTATTTAGCGCGAAATCTTATGACAAGGCCGCCTTTGCCCATGTCAACGACGCCTTTGAGTACACGTTTGAGTTTCACGATTTTCAACTCACCGACAAAACGGCCAAAATGGCGCAAGGTGCCGAGGCGGTTTGTGCGTTTGTGAACGACGATCTGTCTCGCCCCGTACTTGAAATTCTTGCAAAGGCAGGGACTTCTCTCGTTGCCTTACGTTGCGCTGGATACGACCGTGTCGATCTTGACGCGGCCAAGTCACTAGGGATCACGGTTGTGCGCGTGCCTGCGTACTCGCCTGAATCGGTCGCCGAGCACACGGTCGGCATGATGATGTGTCTTAATCGTCGTTTCCATAAAGCGTACCAACGTACCCGCGACGCAAATTTTGAGCTCGAGGGTTTAGTGGGCTTCAACTTCCATGGCAAAACGGCTGGAATTATTGGCACGGGTAAAATTGGTATTGCGACCATGCGTATCCTTAACGGCCTAGGCATGCGCCTACTCTGTCACGATCCGTATCAAAACCCACAGGCTCTTGAACTAGGGGCAGAATATGTATCAAAAGAAACGCTTTATGCGCAAAGTGATGTCGTTTCTTTGCATTGCCCGATGTCTAAAGAGAACTACCATTTACTCAGTGCCGACGCATTCGAGAAAATGAAAGACGGTGTAATGGTAATAAACACCAGCCGTGGCGAGCTTCTTGATTCCGTTGCGGCCATTGAGGCACTCAAGCAAGGACGGATTGGTTCATTAGGCTTAGATGTCTACGACAATGAACGCGATCTTTTTTTCCAAGATAAGTCGAATGATGTGATTGTCGATGATGTATTCCGTCGACTTTCAGCCTGCCACAATGTATTGATTACCGGTCATCAAGCCTTCTTAACTAAAGAAGCACTGCACAACATTGCCGAAACCACATTGGTGAACATTCAGTCCGTGCTGGATGGCCAACCTTGCCAAAACCAAATCGTCGAAGTGGAAGACAGAAGCGATTAATACTCATTAAAAAAGGCCTGATCACTCAGGCCTTTTGTTCTTCACTATTAGGTTAGCGGCAAATTACATAGCTTCCATGAAAATCTTGGCAATTTCCTCATGGGTTGCTTGCTTCGGATTAGTAAACCCGCAAGCATCTTTCAGCGCATTTTCCGTTAACACATCAATATCTGCTTGTTTAACGCCCAATTCATTGAGGCCTGCTGGAATGCCCACATCGGTCGACAGTGATTGAATCGCTTTGATTGCGGCTTTCGCGCCTTCATCCTCGGTCATGTTTTCGGTATCAACGCCCATCGCGGTTGCCACATCGCGTAGACGGCCCGCACAGACTTGCGCGTTGTAGCGCTGAACATGTGGGAGCAATACCGCGTTACACACACCATGAGGGAGATCATAGAACCCACCGAGCTGGTGCGCCATAGCGTGTACATAGCCCAGTGACGCATTATTGAACGCCATACCGGCCATGAACTGCGCATACGCCATTTGTTCACGAGCTTCAAGATTCTGACCATCAGCGACCGCGGTACGGAGGTGGTCTTGAATCAAGGTCATTGCTTTGAGTGCCACGGCATCAGTGATCGGTGTTGCTGCAGTTGACACATACGCTTCAACGGCGTGAGTTAACGCATCCATACCAGTCGCTGCTGTCAGTGAAGCGGGCTTCGCGAGCATAAGCTCCGGATCATTCACCGAGATAATTGGCGTGGTGTGCTTATCGACAATCGCCATCTTAATATGACGCGCCTCATCCGTAATAATACAAAAGCGCGTCATCTCAGACGCCGTGCCTGCCGTTGTATTAATCGCAATCAGGGGCAATTGAGGTTTCGCTGATTGATCGACGCCTTCATAATCTCCGATGTGACCGCCATTCGCAGCGACCAAGGCAATGCCTTTCGCACAGTCATGCGGCGATCCGCCACCCAAAGAAATCACACAATCACATTGGTTCGCGTGCAAAAGCTCAAGGCCTTGCGCCACGTTTTGCGTGGTAGGGTTGGGCTGAGTGCCATCATATACCACACAGTCAACCTGACGACTGTCCAGTAACGCCGCGACTTGTTTAACCACACCAATTTCGTTAAGCACCTTATCGGTAACAATTAAGGCTTTTTTAAATCCATGAGATTGAATGGCGTCTGCGGCTTCTGAAAGACATCCTGCACCCATCAGGTTGACGGCTGGGATAAAGAAAGTGCTCGACATGATCTTTGACTCCTTTTGTAGGGGTAACAGAGGATTTAGCAGAAAGTGCTTTCCCCTTTTGATGCCACCTTGTAACACGCCATTGGCTTGTCACATTTTGATCCAGCGCAATTTGCTAGGGCGTGTTGATCTTTCGTGATTGTTTTTTGAACGGCATGATAAGGCGTTATAATCTCTTTCGCCAAAAACAAACTGTAACGCCATACCATGCCGAGACTCATGCTAACTGATAAGCGGTGGCAAAAGCTACTTCAAAGTAATGAAGAACACTGGCCGCATTTATAAATAAA
>NZ_AQOD01000053.1 GCF_000513715.1 Salinivibrio socompensis S35 | reverse complement strand
CCGACCCTGCGCCTGAGTTATTCCCGGACGCATTCAGTGACGGTTTACCAAGTTGTTATGTGCCGCTGATAAGGTCGATCCGTATCTGAGCTACTATCTGATTGGTAATACGCTGATCAATACGCTTTCAGCGATCAGCGAAGCCACCGGTGCCAGCGAACAGCGTTTGTGGCAGATCTGCGTCAAGCCTTTGCGACGTGGCGGGCAAGCCATCCGGTCGATAGCCGCTTATATGACTACCTGCTGGACTCTCCGACACTGCACTGGAAACGGAACGTTAATACCTTTCTTGTTGATCATAATGAAGCGACATTGGCTGATCCGAGCCACATTTACACTGATATCGATAATCCGTTTTATGGGGATAGTGCAATTGGCTCATGGGTATTCAAACCGGCTGATATCCATCGCACCGTTGGGCTTCGTAGCCATCCATTAGACGCCTCTCATTACTTGATTGATGTGATGGAACATGGTCAGGCCAAAGCGACCTTCTTGCTGAACAAACCGGAAGATAGCAACCACTCGGCAACACTGACCACGCGCTACTGTAGTGATAAATCACTCTGGTGGTCGGCGGTTGAGCATGTGTTTTATCAACACCAATGCCAAACACTACATGCGAGTGATTACCCCCATACACTGCAAACGGTGGTTGCGCCAGGCAAACCGCTAACACTTTCGCAGTTTAAACAGCATTGCCCCATTTGGCACCAGTCCCAAGCGCCGACCAATGACGAATACCAAACCGCAGATAATGGTTTAATGCATCCAACTCGGCCCGAAAAACCGCAAGGTGTGTTCTACCGTCGCTACTTTTATCACCTCGGACGCACGCTGACGCTACGTCCGGCGGAAACAGAACGCGATCTCGCTTGCTTTCACGCCTGGCATAACCATCCGGATATTGCCCCAATTTGGGAGTTAGAAGGCTCGCTCGACTTCCACCGTCAATATTTACACAAGGCCCATCACGATGCGCACTTGATCCCAGTTATTGGCGAATTTGATGGTCAGCCTTTTGGCTACTTTGAGATTTATTGGGTGGCGGAAGACAGATTGGGGCCTTACTACGATGTCGATGCATTCGATCGCGGCATGCATATGCTGGTCGGCAATTCCGACTTTTTGGGCCGCCAATACTTTAATACTTGGGCGCAATCGGTGATCCACTACTGCTTTTTGGCCGATGAGCGCACGCCAAACGTGATGGGTGAACCCAACGCGGCAAAACTGGCGCGTAGCTAGGATCCGGGCCCGCGGGGATGGGAATGAAAAAACAAAAAGAATTCGACTTTCCCCATAAACGCGCCGCACTGATGCAATGTGAGCGTAACGACTTTTTCGCGCACTATGCGCAATAAGGATGCAGTTATGACAAAGCATTATTCTGTTTTAGGTGTAGGGCTTGGTCCCTTTAATCTCAGTGCTGCGGCGCTACTCGCCCCCCACAGCCAGTCAATCTCAAGCTTGTTTGTTGAGCAAAAGCCTCGCTTTGCTTGGCACCCCGGCTTGTTGTTGGATGATGCGAAAATGCAAACCTCGTATTTAAAAGATATGGTAACGGCTGTCGATCCGACAAGCCTTACACCTTTATTAATTACCTAGTTAAAACCAAGAAATTTTATCCCTTTACCGCGCGAGGCGAACAGACGGTTTCGCGATTAGAATTTTCTGATTATATGGCATGGGTCGCTCACCAGCTCCCCAACACTCAGTTCGATACGCCGGTGCTTAACATCACTCCGCGCGATTCAGGCTTCGCCGTGAATACGCCACATGGTCAGTTGACCTGCGATCATTTAATTGTGGGCACAGGCACACAACCGTTTATGCCTGACTGTGCCACTCCCTTCGTGGGTGAGGCGGTGTTTCATGCCAGCGAACTCGCGCTAAGACAACCTGATTTGAGGGATAAAAAAGTCGCCATTGTCGGTGGTGGCCAAACCGGTGCCGATGTCTTTCAGCATGTCTTTGACGGTGAATTTGGTAAAGTCGCGCATATTGATTGGATCTCTCGCCGCCCTAACCTACAAGGATTGGATGAGAATCCTTTTACTGATCAGTATTTTATGCCCGACTATGCGGCGCAGTTTCACGGCCTCGAGCCAAACGTCAAACACACTCAGCTTGCGCAACAAAAGCTTGCTAGTGATGGGATCACCGAAGATTGCTTGAAAGGCTCTATCAACGCCTGTATCACGACAAATATGTGCGCCGATCCCCGTCATGGTGGCGACTGCTTCCCGGGCAAACGCTGACTGGCATGCAATCGCACCAAGCAGGTTATCACTTAGCGACAACGGCCACCTTGACCAGTGAAACCACAACACTCGACGCAGAGGTGGTTATCGTGTGTACCGGTTTTTCTCGGGCTCTTCCTCAATGCTTGATACCTTGCGCGGTCATCTCGCCCTTGATGACAAAGGACGGCCAAATGTGAACGCTCACTACCGAGTAGAAATGCGTGAAGGCTGCTCACAGGCTTTGTATATGGTGAACGTCGGCACCCATTGTCACGGCATTATTGAGCCTCAACTGAGTCTCGCGGCATGGCGGGCAGCAACGATCATTAACGCGATTAGCGGCACACCGATATACGACATTGCGCATCACCACGGTTTGCTAGACTGGACGCTGACGGAATCCGCGGCCTCCACGCCTAAGATGCAAAAAGTGGCAGGCTGGTAATGGCGCACGCGCAAACACAACCCACGACACAAACCGCAAGGTGGCAATCGGTCACCTTGACGTTTATTGCCGCTTTGATGGGCATAGGCCAGAACGGACTCTTAGTCTCGCTACCATTGTTAGTGGCACAGGGCGGGTTTTCACTATCGACATGGGCAGTGATTATTGCCGTGGGGAGCGTGCTCTTTCTTCCTGCCGCGCCCTTTTGGGGACGTATCAGCGACCAATATGGTCCCAAGTTTGTTGTCCTTCAAGCCTTGATCGGTATGGCAATGAGCTTTGCGCTGCTACTGACCGCTACATTAGGTGCACAAAATAGCCTCAGCCAATGGCCTTGGTTAGCACTCGCGCTGCTGGCACGGGTAATTTATGGTTTAACCGTGGCGGGCATGGTCCCTGCGAATCAGCATTGGGCGGTGTTACTCGCTGGCGAGGCACGCCGCATGCAAGCGATTACCTCAATCAGCATTGGTTTAAGTCTTGGTCGCTTGGCCGGCCCGTTAATCGCCTCAGCGGTTTTAATCGTTAGCCCGTATGCCTCGCTTGTGCTGATGCTGGGACTGCAACATTAGCCGCATTGGTTATCAGCCTCATGCCTTACCGTGAGGGCAAGAAGGATGCATCAAGCTCGCCTATCAGTCAGTGGCTAGCGCCCAAAACCATTTGGCCCTACATGGGGTATGGCCTCGCCGTGTGTGCGGCGATTGCCTGTTGCAATACAACCTCACACCGATGCTCAATACGAGCACTGGATGGTCAGCGGATAAAGTCAGCCAGACCATGGGGTATTTACTGACGTTAAGCGGCACTGCCACCTTGGTGGTACAGGTGTTGGTAGTAAAAAAACAGCGTCTGAGCACCGAACGCATGCTGAGCGTCGGCGCACTGAGTTTGGTCGCAGGCTACGGCTTGTTGTTACTGCCTAACCTCACCGCCTTAGTGGTTGCGATGTTAGTGATCTCTGGCGCCAGTGCGTTGCTTATTCCTGCCTATACCAGCCAAGCGATGCAACAGCTCGACAGTGCACCGGGCAAAGTGAGTGGCTATATCGCCATGGCGCATACACTCGGCTATGGGTTAGCGTCACTGTTAGCGACGCTGACACTTAATTATCCTCCTCTTCCCCTCATCACTTGCGTGAGTCTTGCAACCCTGGTGCTAATCGGCATCTTAAGATCCCAAAAAAACAGTGAGCCTTAATCGGCTCACTGTGCTCATCAAACCTTGCGTTGGATTACTGAACAAGGTTATTCATATTCAAATTGAACCATGACGGGATAATGATCAGACAACTCATTGTAGTAACCATCATGATAAGTTTGTCCAGCCTCTTGGGGCCACTCGCCTTCTAAATAATCCCAGTACCAACTCTCCTTCGCTTTTAATGGCACAACCTGCATATCTGGCTGGTTGACAGGGGCAGCGTGATCTCGGCTCCATAAGATATAATCTAACGTGGTGTTGTAATTAAGATCATACTCAAAGTGATACGCGTTCGCTTTGGTAAACCAATTATGTTTAGCGGGGAAAGAGGTCACTTCAGGTTCAGAGAAGCGCAATGCACCATTAAGTGCCGCTTTCATGTCCTTAATTTCATCTTGACGGCTCCATTCCACATTCATATCCCCGCCTACAATGACAGGCTCATCAGCAGGAATGGGAGCATTGTCGATAAAATATTTTATCTCGCCGAGTTGCCCTAATCGAACCTGATGTTCTTCATCAGACATGCCATCGTGAGTCGCTTGTAGGTGTGTGCCAATTAGATGGACGATCTCACCATTTTTATCGATCTTAGCGTACGCAAACCCCTTATTAGCTTGGTAATCCCAACTACCTTTCAAACTGTTTTCATAAATATGCGCTTGCTGAGTTAAAATCGGATACTTGGAAAGAATGGTGACACCACCGCGCACTACAAAAAGGGAATTAGAGCAATCGCCTGTCAGCGCATCCCAGCCTTCACCGCTGCAATCTTGCCCTACATTGGGCGTTTGATACGGGTATAAGTTAGCAAGCTGATTCATTGCTTGCTCTGCTTCGGCGTTAAAGGCCTCGCTGATCAAAATGACATCAGGTTGGGTCTTCATGTCGGCAATCGCATCCGGTAAGCGCGCCGCACGTTCTGCTTGATCCCAGTCTTGCAGGTTGCTCAACTGCATGATGTTATACGCCATCACGTTAAGTTCACCGGCGTGCGCGCTTAAACTCAACAACAGCGCTGCAGCTGCTGAGAGCATATTTTTTTTGTTCATACATCCTCTTCGCGTTTTGCTTTATTTTTCGGGTCAAGCCCATCAAAAGATTAGAACCCTAACGAAAAGAGGTTGAAAAACACGACGAATACTTCGTATTTTCTGATAGCTTTGTAACTAAGATCACACTTGCGTAACAGTGTTCACTGTCTTGGGTTACTCTTTGGTCAGCAGTTGTGTGTCTGTGGTGAAGGTGTGTTTTCTTAGCATGGTTGCCAGTTCGTGTTGTCGAACGGGTTTAGCAATATAATCATCCATGCCCGCCGCCAGGCACGCTTCTTTATCTTCCGCCGTTGCGTTGGCGGTTAATGCAATAATAGGGATCCGGTCCGCGCGAGATGCTTTCTCCCTGATCTGCTGTGCCGCCTGATAGCCGTCCATAACCGGCATTTGACAGTCCATAAAAATAGCGTCAAAAGGCTGACTACTCCAAAGTGCTAGCGCCTGCTCGCCATTATCCGCCGAGCGCACATGGATACCTAACTGCGTTAGCATGGCTTCCGTAACACGTTGGTTGACCTTTGAATCCTCAACCACAAGCACATGTAGCCCTGCCAGTGAGATCCCCTTTCCTGTTGAACGCACAACGCCCAGCGTTGGCTGTCTTTGCTGGAGTATTCTGACTAAGTAGGCTTTTAAATCATTAAATTGGTAGGGGCGCCCAAGGTATCCCTCAATGCCAGATTGCTCGATGCGCGGCCTATCCAGAGCATCGGGCGCCGCCGTCAGCATGATAATGGCTGGGCTTTTATCGCCAAACTCAGCCACAATCTGCTCGGCGAGACTAAAACCATCTATTTTTGGCATGATCTTATCCAACAAGACAACTTTGAATGGATATTGGCCATCAAAACGCTCTTTAATTAAAGGCACCGCATCATCGGGGTGCATACAACAGGTGATTTGACAGCCGAGATTGCTCAGCTGCGCGGTCGTAATACGCATATTGAGGCGACTATCATCGACCAAGAGCATTGGCGCTCCCGCGAATAAATAGCTTCTACCGGTGTCGCAAGCGGCACATCGGCACATTCGAAGCGCGCCGAAAACGAGAATAGGCTACCCACATCCACTTCACTTTCTAGGGTAATCCGCCCCCCCATCAAATTGACAATTTGCTGAGAGATCGCGAGGCCCAGCCCAGTACCGCCCGCCGTTGCTGCTGATGAATCGCCTTGTTCAAACTTACCGAAAATACGATTTTGCGACTCAATCGGCACACCGGTCCCGTATCTTTAACTTGAAAACGGAGCACACAAGCGTTTCCCTCATCGAGGACTTTGGTGATCGAAACGGCGACTTCGCCTTGCTCAGTAAACTTAAGGGCATTCCCGACTAAGTTGATCATCACTTGGCGTAATCGCGGCGTATCACCAATCAGTAACGGCGATATTTCTGGGTCAATCTCACAGCCAAACTGTAAATGTTTCTCTTTCGCCCGTAACGTGAATAGATTTTCCAAGTCTTTACCCAGCTCAAATACATTGAGCTCTAATGGTTCTAACTCTAACTTACCTGCCTCAATTTTAGAGAAATCCAAAATATCGTTAATCACATCCAGTAACGACATAGATGAGGTCTCAAGCATCTCGACGAACTCTTGTTGTTCGTCATTCAAACGCGTACTTTTCAGCAACGATGCCATCCCGATAATACCGTTCATTGGTGTGCGGATTTCATGGCTCATATTGGCCAAAAACGCACTTTTTTTATGGCTGGCCTGCTCTGCATCCTGCTTCTCATTCTCAACCCGCGATAGCGTTTGGCGACATTGAGTGACCATGGCATTGTAACTCGCCTCAAAGCCGTACCAGCCGCGATATTGTAATGGGGCATTGATTTGCTTGGGTAGGCCGTTGTCCCACTGATTCACCTGCTGATGTAGAGCGGATAGGGGCGCAGTAATATATCGTCGCACTATCCACGTTGACACCATCACACCCAAGCCTGAAACGCCCAACCATCCTAGAAATACCCACCTAATACTCTCCCCGAGATAGGCTTGTAATGCGGTATAGTTAGACGCCACTTCAAGCTGGCCAAGCATATATTCATTGCCTTCCTTTTTAGCAATCAATGGCCAAGTCATCCGTATCGATTGTTGAGCCGGCTCGACACCACGTTCGATTGGTGTGCTATCGGCGTCGTAGACATGTATATAATCGATTTCTGGCTGTGCGATAAGCTGTTCGATTTGTTGTTCAAACGCTTGTGTTTCTAATCGCCACAGGGAATCTTTGATGGCGAAGACATCGCGATTACCCACATCTTGTAACACGCGCTGAACCTGCGACTTCTGGGCTTGATAATCGGCAAACAGTAATAGTGAGGCGAATAGGGCGATGAGTATTACCCAGCATAGCGCCAGCTTCGTCATTAACGATACAGAAAGGGAATGGCGTACCATGGATTTGCCTACTTTCATAATCACCTGTTAAATAAGAGAGCCTACCCTATAAGCATAGAGTCTGTTCTTCATTTGGGCGAAAAATATCCGGCAATATAAAGAAAAGTAGACAAAAAAGCGCTCCGATTAAAGAGCGCTAGGGAGAGAGTGCTCTCAGTCATAGCACTATCAAGTGTGGGTGGGTGAATGACGACTCAAGACAGGTCGTCATTCAAGGCATTGCTCGCCGAGTTAATCCAATACGCCACGACGCATTTGATCAAGTTCAATCGATTCGAACAAGGCTTTAAAGTTACCCTCACCAAAGCCTTGATTCCCTTTACGCTGAATAATTTCAAAGAACACAGGACCAATGACTGTATTGGTGAAAATCTGAAGCAAAATACCACTCTCTGCGTCACCATCAATCAAAACCCGTGTATCACGAAGTTCATCAATATTCTCCTCGTGACCGTTGACGCGCTGATTGACTTGTTCGTAGTAGGTCTCTGGCGTATCCATAAACGCCATACCCCGCTCCCGTAATGTGCGTACTGTCTGGTAGATATTATCAGTCGTCATCGCAATATGCTGAATGCCTTCACCGTTATACTCTTTGAGATACTCGGCAATTTGAGACTTATCATCGCTAGATTCGTTAATTGGAATACGGATTTTTCCACAGGGCGCGGTGAGTGCGCGTGATTTCAAACCGGTCTTTTTGCCCTCGATATCAAAAAATCGGATTTCTTTAAAGTTAGCAATACGATCATAAAAATCAGCCCAAACATCCATATTGCCAATATCGACATTGTGCGTCAGGTGATCGATAATCTTCAATCCGGCATCGGCTTCTTTAAGGCGCGCTTGCCAATCGGGATAAAAGTCGAAATCAACTTCGTAAATGCTCTGATCACCATAACGGTCAACAAAATAGAGCAGCGAATCACCAATGCCATACACCGCCGGAATACTGAGCTCCATCGGCCCCACATTAGGCTCAACCACTTTAGCGCCTTGTTTCGCCGCATAAGCAATCGCATGGACCGCATCTTGAACACGAAATGCCATTGCATTCACACTCGCGCCATGATTCTTAGCAAAGCTTTGTGCCTGAGACTCGGGTTCGCCGTTAACAATTTCGCCGTTAACAATAAAGTTGGTATCGCCTTGGCGATACAGCCAAACATGCTTGTGTTTGTGCTTGGCAATTTCAGCAAAACCCATCAATGAGAATAAGCGCTTCAACGCATCAATACCGGCTTGATCGGGGGCAGTATATTCTACAAATTCAAACCCATCGGTCCCTAATGGATTAATGGTTTTGACCGGCGCTTGTGCTTGCAGTGTGGACGTCATAATAGTTCCTCCTTGTTAATGCAGTAGGAATAGCATTAGTCCGGAGTAAGCACTAGTGACCCAACATCAACACACTGTTACTTAAATGTTAACTCATGTTGTAATCTTTACTTAACAGGCAAACAAAAAAACAATAAAACCTTTTTAAACAGATATATAAAACAAACGGCACGTGTAAAGATACCTGAGCATAAACACACACTTCGTTTACATTGAACAAACAAAGACAGGAGAAAAAGCCTTTGGGGAAACAAGCCGACGCCTCGGAAAGCGACGGCCAAATGAGGTGGTTAGATAAAGGTTGTCGCGGCTTGATAATTAATCTCGACCCGTCACACCCAGTGGAATATCGACCAACTGCCCCCCGCTCTTACACTTTCAGGCTGTAGCTGGTTTGCTGTGCGTTAGGTGTGACCGTTTTCTGAACTTGATCCATTAATGCCTGTTGCTGCTGATTATACGCATTCGCTTTTGTTTTTTGCGCCTCTTGCTCAGCAACACGATCGATTAATGCCTGATAGTCACGTTTATCCTCACGCTGTTCATTCGATGCGGTCGCCTCTTTCTGCTCCTCTCGCTCTTTACGAATGACTTCAGCGCGTTCTTGCACACTCATCGAGTTATTGAGACCACCATTGACCTGATCGTCCTGACGATCACGCTGGCGCTGCATATATTGCTGCGCCAAAGGTTGCGAGTTGATTGACGTCGGCATAGATCCTCTCTTCAACAAGGTGACATCTTGATTAAATTTTAGTCTATTTCTCCACAGATTGATATCCCGATGTATGCTTAAGGCGATTACCTTTGGCCCATTTGTTGCACGTTGATCTCTTAGTGGCGCAACGTCGCGAGAAGAAGCAAAGGCTTAGATGACTAATCGCCCAAGAACATATTGATGAATACAATAAGGAGAAAGACTATGCTGACCGGTAAACACTGTGTCATTACGGGAGCGGCTCAAGGTATTGGCCGAGCCATCGTCGAGACATTTGTCAAGCAGGGCGCACACACCGTTTACGCGCTGGACCGGAATCTAGACAACATGCAAGACTGGCAAGACCATGCCGTAATAAAACCCGCGGCGCTCGATGTCTGCCATAGAGACGCTGTCGCCAGCTGGGTGCAGACGTTGCACCAAGACAACGCAGTGATCGATGTGCTCGTCAATAACGCAGGGATCACACGGGATAACTTGCTCACCAAAATGAGTGAAGACGATTGGGATGCCGTGATTGATGTGAATCTAAAAGGTGTATTTACCATGACACAGGCGATCGCACCGCTGATGATCGCGCAAGCGCAAGGGGCGATTGTCAGTTTATCGTCAGTGGTCGGTACCGATGGCAATATTGGCCAAACCAATTATGCCGCATCAAAGGGGGGCGTCATCGCAATGACAAAAACCTGGTCAAAAGAGCTCGCCCGTCATGGCGCTCAAATTCGCGCCAATTGTGTCGCACCTGGGTTTATCGAAACCCCCATGACCGCCAATTTGCCCGATAAAGTGATTGAGATGATGAAAAGCAAAACCCCATTGGGGCGAATGGGTACCGCGCAAGACATCGCCAATGCGATCAGTTTTCTTGCCAGCGACAACGCGAGCTTTATCACAGGTCAAACACTTAAAGTCGATGGCGGATTAGTCATATAATGGGATAACACGCATTCACGACAATGAGAGACGCATGACCCCAACACTTCTAATCACTGGCGCGAATCGCGGGATCGGCTTGGCGCTTACCGAGCGATACCTTGAACATGGCTGGCGTGTTATTGCATGTTGCCGCTTTCCGGGTTCTGCGCCTCACTTAATGACGCTGAAAAACCGCTATACCTCGTTAACGACACACGCCTTGGATGTCACGGACCATGCTGCGGTACAGGATCTCGCGTCACGACTTAGTGATACGCCAGTCCACTTACTGATCAATAATGCCGGTCAATATGGTCCCAAAGGCTATCAACTAGGAGAAACGGATACTGAGGCATGGCGAGAGGTGCTAGAGGTCAATACCATTGCGCCGTTAGTCATGGCTGAGTCTTTTACCCCACACCTCACGCTTGCCAATAATAGCGGGCACACTCCCATTTTCGCCTTCATCTCATCGAAGGTGGGCAGTATGAGCGATAATTAATCAGGAGGCGGTTATATCTATCGAAGCTCCAAGGCAGCCCTAAATGCAGTGGTCAAAAGCTTATCGATTGATTTGCGACCGAAAGGGATTCGTACAGTCGCGTTACATCCTGGTTGGGTACAAACCCAAATGGGCGGCTCCAATGCGCTGATCACCACCGACATATCGGCGCAAGGTCTCAAGCAAGTCCTCGATACGCTCACCGACAGCCAAAGCGGACACTTTTTTGATTATCAAGGCAACACCATTGAATGGTAGATACATAGCGGTAGCGATCAAATAGGGAAAAAGGTCATGGAAGCCATACTGTGTACCACTTGATTAATATTGCGATTGGTGCTGTCCGCCACCATCAGTGCCATCATATCTTGGATCAAAATCATCTGACTCAGTAAGCGCTCGTAACTGTAGTTAGGGACACCGTTTGGGTTAACCCCGTTACTGAGTAGCAGCAGGTTTCCCTGCACATCACGGTGGTTATTTAGCAGCCACGCCACTTTCTCGAGATTGCGTGCGCAGTTGTAAAGCTTCTGCTGATCAATGTCATCCAGTAAGAAGAACTCTGTCTGATGGTTATAGCTGGCACTGATCATGCCAGTGACACCGGCCATGAGTGCAAACACACGATCGCCCTCAAATTCGGTAGAAAACGCCAGTGGCAGCAAAGCGATACCATCCATGCCGCCAAGCTCTCGGAACCCGTTTTGGGGGCGTTGTGCTCCCATTAACTGATTGACACGTTGGTCAATGGTCATACCGGGTACTTTTTTAAGCTCCCTGGGGTTACGTTTATAGAGCTTGATCAACAGCCGCTCAGTGATCTGACGGATTTCGGCGATATGGATATCGGTAATCAAATCCATGTCCGATTTCGCGAAWTTTTTATATCAAACGGCCGTCCTAGCTTTTGCGCACACCCTGTTAGGCTGAGTATCAATAACCCCACCCAAAACCCGCGCATCATAATGTTATCCTTGCATTCTTTGTCCGCGCTAAGGATACGCATTTGACGCCCAGCCGTGCACTGAAAGAAATAACTTTGTATGGAATATCACATTTTAAAGGATTTTTATCACTATCCTTAAACGCCAGACGCGCCCGTGATTAGTCTAAGATCAACGCAATGATTCAACGCAATCCATCGCGATCACGCGTTCTTCATCGGTCGGGATAACCCAAACGCCCACCTCACTGTAAGAGGCTGAGATACAGGTTTGGTTACGTTGATTCGCCGAGGTGTCTAACGCAACCCCCAACCAACCACATTGGCGCACAACACTGTCTCGCACTGGCGCCGCATGCTCACCCACGCCGGCGGTAAACACCACATGATCGAGCCCTCCCAAGGCGACACTTAAGCTACCGATCTCTCGTGCGATACGATAACAATAATGATGGATCGCTTGCTGAGCTCTGGGTCTGTCGCTACGTAACAGTGTTTGCATATCACTGCTGATCCCAGACAGGCCCAACAGGCCGGACTCTTTGTACAGAAGCTTGCTTACCTCGGCGACTGTCATTCCCTCTTCACCGATGAGGTGCAAGACCAATCCCGCATCAATCGCGCCGCTGCGAGTGCCCATAGGTAATCCTTCTAACGCCGTAAATCCCATGGTCGAAGCGATGCTCTGCCCTGCTTGAATCGCACACAAGCTGGCACCGTTGCCCAAATGGGCCACAATCACGCGTGCTTGGGGATCATAATTTGGAATGACTGTCGGTAAGCAACGGCAAATATAATCATAAGAAAGCCCATGAAACCCGTAACGCTGAAAGCCGCGATCATACATTGCATAAGGCAACGCGAATTGGCGAGCTTCTAAAGGCTGCTTCGCATGAAAAGCGGTATCGAAGCAGGCAATTTGAGGCATACCGGGCAATCGCTCTTCTAGCGCTCGAATCGGCGCAAGACTATAAGGTTGATGCAACGGCGCTAAAGAGGTCAGTGCGCCGAGTAACGTTAATTTATGCGGATCTAAGCGGGTCGCCCGATCGAAATGCATTCCCCCATGAACAACGCGATGCCCCACCGCAACCAGCTGGTTGAGCACATTGTGGTGTCCTAACCAATCGAGCAACGACACAATGGCGGCTTGATGATCATTGGCCTCATCGGGTCCCGCAGAGTAGGCTTGCTCCTCAGTGAGCATAACCACCGCTGTTCTCTCTGTGCCCAGTCCCGAAAATTGCCCTCGAAATACGCAGGCTTTCTGATCCCGGTTATCGTTGTTCGATATCGCTGCCACATCGAATAACGCAAATTTCAGGCTCGATGAGCCACTATTGATCACCAGTATGTGTGGCATAGTCACCTACATTCGCGACTTATCGAGCGATTTGCGTTGATAGTCGGCCAGCAATAAGGCCAGTGCACTCGACGCTATTCGCGTTAAGGCATCATCCGCGCGACTGGTTAACATAATCGGCACTCTCGCGCCAACCACGACCCCGGCGCCTTTGGCATCGGCCAAGTAGCTGAGTTGTTTCATCAGCATATTGGCGGCTTCAAGATCAGGGGCCATCAAGATATCAGCGCGCCCGGCTACGGGCGACTCAATGCCTTTTGTTGCGCGAGAGTCCTCAGAAACGGCACTGTCAAACGCCAGAGGGCCATCGAGGATCCCTCCAGTAATTTGACCACGCTCGGCCATTTTGCACAACGCGGCAGCATCAATCGTCGCATTCAACTTTGGATTAATGGTCTCAACGGCAGACAATATGGCTATCCGCGGATGCGTGTTCCCGATCGCATGCGCCAGCTCAATCGCGTTTTGAATGATGTCGCGCTTTTGGGCGAGTCCTGGGTAGATATTGATCGCGGCATCAGTAATAAATAACGGCCTTGGATAGGTTGGCACATCAAACGCCATCACATGGCTCAGGCAACGCTCAGTCCGCAATCCTCCCTCACGCTTGACGACCTCATGCAGTAATTCGTCAGTATGCAGGCTCRGYRCGACCTTTCATTAACGCTTCGATTTGACCCGCTCGTGCCATTTGTACGGCGCGCTCTGCCGCTGCGTGACTATGTGGGGTATCGACAATTTCGAAGTCTTGAATATCGACTTCAGCGGTGTCCGCGGCGGCGAGAATTTTGTCTCTTGGCCCCACCAGCGTTGGAATGATGAGCTGCTGTTTTGCCGACGCAACCGCGCCACGAATAGAACTGTCATCCACCGGATGGACAACAGCCGTATGCATCGGATCGGGGTGATCTGCGGCGTTGAGAATGGCGTGTAGCTGCCCTCGTTCAGACAAGCGGACTTCTGGCATCACTGTCCGTTGACGGCTCACTTTTTTAGTGGGGGCTAGCACGCGCGCTTCGCCCTCAATGACGGTATCGCCACGTTGGTTTTCACAGCGGCAAGCAAAAACAATGTGATGACGTTTATCATCCATTTGGTCGACACGTACGATCACCCGAAGCACATCACCAAGCATGACCGGCGCTTTAAAGGCGAGCGTTTGGCCTAAATAAACCGTACCCGGTCCTGGTAACTGTGTACCGAGCACGGTTGATATCAGTGCGCCGCCCCACATACCGTGGGCGATAATCTCTTGGAAACGGCTGCTTTTCGCAAAGTCATCATCCACATGGGCAGGATTAACATCGCCGGACATGATCGCAAAGAGCTTGATGTCCTGCATGGTTAAGCGTTTTTCTAAAAATGCCTCATCACCGATTGAAATTTCATCGTACGTCTTATTCTCGATGACCGCCTCGTTATACGTCCCTGTCATAGTGGACTCCTCTATAGTCATTTACGTCGAAAAATAAGCCAGTTTAAAAACGCAGATGATGACCGGCATCGACATAATGGGTTAAGCCAGTCAGTACACGCCCTGCATCAGCGGTAAGATAAACAACGGCATTGCCAACATCTTGTATCGTTGCCAGCCGACGTAGTGGCGAGCGCGTTTCGCCGTCTACCGCTAACGCTTCAAATTCTTTTAGTCCGGAGGCGGCACGCGTGCGGATCGGGCCTGGAGAAATAGCATGCACTCGGATGCCTTGAGGCCCAAGCTCAGCAGCGAGATAGCGTGTGGTCGATTCGAGGGCGGCTTTAACCGGCCCCATCAAGTTGTAATTGTCCACCGCTTTTTCCGCACCGTAATAAGACATGTTAAAGAGTGTCCCTCCGGATGACATCAGAGGCTCTGCCCGCCTAGCCATACGAATAAACGAATGGCAGGAAATATCCATCGCAAGCGAAAAGCCTTCACGGGAACAATCCACTACTCGACCGTGTAAATCATCTAACGGCGCAAACGCAATCGAGTGAACCACAAAATCAACCCGCCCCCATTTTTCTTTGGCACGTGCAAATAACGCATCCAATTGTTGGTCATCTTGCACATCGCAAAGCATCAGTTCAGGATCCCCCATGGACGGCTTCAGAGGCGTGACAAAACATTCAGCTTTGGGTGAGCCATAGGTCACCAGTACGTCCGCACCGGCTTGCCGTAATGCTTGAGCACAGCCAAAAGCAATACTGTTTTCATTCGCAAGGCCTGCCACGATGCCGACTTTACCTTCAAGCGAGAAAGGATGTTCCACGGTGTTCCCCCTAGATTTGTTACGAAAATGTGGCCCGAACGACTGATTCAACGGCTCACATTGAGTGATTACACTAAAAAAGGTGTCGTCTACTCTAAACCACTCACAAGCCTTTACCTTAGACCCAAATCAGGACTAAGGACAAAATTGTAGAAGAAAATAAACGACAATCTTTGTAAGAAAACAAGACAATTTTGCAAAACTTTAATGACAAGGGTGCTGGCTCGGCCAAATGAAGAGCTTTTACTCAATAAAAATGAGGAGGAGGGATGGCCACTGAGGTCATAATGCAAAAACGCCGCCCTATTGTAAGGCGGCGTTATCCTAGCGTGAGTGATGTGAATCTAAGCCAGTTCGGCCATCACGCATTTCGCAAGATCCGCTGGACGGTAGTACACCGACTTCATCACCTTGCCTTCACGAATCAATTTACCGTCTACCGTCACATCCGAGGCACATTTGGCAATAATCCCATCTTCTTTGAGGCTTGCGACCACCTCAATGCCTTTTTTCGCATAGTAGGCTTGGGTGTCAGTGAACGCCTGCGCATTGCGGCAAACTTTACTCATATTACTGCTATGCACTTCATCCCAACAGGTGATGAAATCGATCCCGAGTCGATTGGCAATTTGTAGCAAAATATCAATCATATAACTAACTTCAAGTTGATCACGGTATCCACGCGATCCCATCTGTACGGCGCGGCCCATCAGGACATAAACACTGTCGACAATGGCATCAACTTGCTCAACAAGCGAGTCTGCTTCAGCAAGCTCAGTCATCTCCTCGACCGCGAGCGCGGTGTGAAGATCATCCGCTTTATCATCTAATGAGCTTGGATCGTTACAAGGCAAGTCAAACGTGATTCGAAAGGCTTCAATATCACGGTAAAGGTGGTCGTAAGTCGCTTGATCGAGAACTGCAAATTTCATGTTTAAAGCCCTTTGAGAAACAAACACGCATGGCGTCATGCTGGTACACAAGGGGCAATACAATAGCACTGCTGGCGGGGAGTTAAAATCGATTGCGCGGATTCTTTAATACGACCCAGTAATTTCTTTGATACGACCTAGCGTGACAGCGCAAATATCGCTCAAGCTTGGTGCCTCCTCGCCGTTATCGTTTTATAATGAGTGAACACGTCAGGCGCACTCTCGGCCAAAAGGATTGTTATTATGACCAAACGTTTATCGCTTGCCACGCTTTGTGCGGGCATATTACTCGCCACCACAGCACAGGCCCAAACGTCGCCACTCAGTGTCGGTGCCAGCGCCAGTGTTACCGATGTAAGATACGGTTCTCAAACGGAGACAGGCCACACCTGGGAAGTGAATGGTACGTGGCGGCTGACGGATTATACCAGCCTATATACGGGTTATGGTGAAACCAGTGCCGACTTTGATAACGCCAATGGTGTCGAAACAAAATTAACCTCGACATATATCCCGGTTGGTGTACAAGTCAACTTCCCCATGACGATCGGTAGTGTCTACCTGCGTGGCGGTGGTAACTACTATCAAACCGAATTTGGTACGGATAAAGACATCGGTTGGGGCGCGAGCGGGACAGTCGGGTTTGAATTACAACCCACCGTCGGACCTAAAATGAACTTTGAGCTCACCTATGCTGATCGCGGCGATGCCGAAACAAGCTCAGTCAGTGTCGGCACCAGTATTGGCTTTTAACTAACGATGCGAATCTACCGCGCCGCTGACGGCGCGGTGATATCATCGCAACACTACATGCCACCTGCGACATCAAATAGGCTACCCGTCGAATATGACGCGTTATCTGACAGTAACCAAGCAATCATTTCTGCCACCTCCAGCGTCGATCCCCCGCGACCGAGAGGAATGTTATCAGCCACACGCGCCACACGATCAGGTTCTCCTCCTGCCGCATGCATGTTGGTATCAATTGGGCCCGGACGCACCGCGTTGACTCGAATCCCCTCACGGCCCACTTCTTTCGCCAGTCCCATTGTTAATGTATCTAACGCGGCTTTGGTCGCGGCATAATCAACGTATTCATTGGGTGATCCCGTTTTAACCGCGGCGGAGGAAACATTGACAATAGCGCCACCGTTTCCACCACGAGACTGTGCCATGCGATGCACCGCCTCGCGGCAGCACAAAAAGGCACTGGTCACATTGGCCTGGAACATGGCATTGATCCGCTCTGCATCCATACTACTCACGGAGGATTGCGGTAACATAATGCCGGCATTGTTCACCAATGCCGTGATGTTCCCCAAACGGTTGTCCGCTTCACTGAATAACCGCTTTACACCTTCTTCGGTCGATACATCGGCCTGAACGGAGATCGCATTAACACCAATCGCTTGAAGTTCATCAACAAGCGCAAAAGCAGATTCACTGTTGCTCAAATAGTTGATGCAAATGGCATAACCACGCTGTGCCAATAACTTCGCCGTCTCACGACCAATGCCGCCACTTGCCCCGGTTACAATCGCAACTGGATTCATTGCTACTCCTTTTCGCTCATTCTGCTGATACCGGTAGATAATACCGCATTTTCACTGCGCCCCAATGTTTACCTGCTACCCAATGTTTACCGACAACAAAGAGCGGGGCAGAACGATCATGCATTATCCCACCAGTACCGCGCTTATAGGTTTGCAGCCGCATGGTATCAGTATGTGGCCCATGACGCCTACCTGTACGGTCACCAAATCAGCGTTTAGTGTCGTTAGCGGTGATATCTTGCGCATCATCCACGGACAAATGTGATTAAATCCTATCCAAAATGCGCTAAGCTCTCCCTAGATTATTGTTATTAATGAGAGAATCATGATCCCCCATCGACGAGTCCGCCAATCGGTCCAGGCCTTTTTTATTCTAGTCACGATGAGCTTTTCGCTGGTGTGGTTTTCATTAGCGGTGCTGCCAGAAAGCGAACAATTCGCCGTGATCTGGTACGTATCAGCTGCCGGTGCATTCGCGTTTAGCTGCTTTTCACGCTACGTGAGGCTTTTCGCCGCGGCGGGCTTTTTCACCGGTGTCTATTATGCCGACACCGTGATGGGAATTTCTGCGTCTCTCAGTGCCAGTATGGCTGTTGTCAACACGGCAACCGCTGGATTAGGTTGCGCGACCTACCGATTAATGCGCAAGCGTTACGGCAACCCCCTCGAGAGCATGTGGCCTTTTATTCGAGGTCTGGCCCCAACGCTGGTTATGAGTCCCTTATTCGGTGCGACACTGGGGGCCAGTGTTCAGTCAATTGGAACCAATCAACCTTTCGATTACTTGCTCCTGCGTTGGTTTATTAGTGAGTTTGTCGGTTTTGTTGCCTTATTTCCTTTATTGTTGGTCATCAAAGAGAATCTCGGCCAACGACCTGATGAGCGACTCGCTAAACCGAGCAGATTTTGGGCCTCATTGCTCACCTTATGCGCGGCCGCACTCGGTGCGATTAGCCTATTATTGTACCTTTCTCCTCATCCGTTTTTAGCACTGACCACTCTATTTGTGTTAGCGGCGACACTACAAAACCGCCTGATAGGTTTAGGCTGCATCGCATTAACACTCTTGAGCTTTGATGTGTTGTCCGCGTTAGGCGCCCTGACATTTCAAGTTGAAGCCGACCAAAAAGCCTCACTATCTCGTATGGCGATGGCTGCCGCGGCCATGATGACCGGGGTGATGATGACACAACTAGCATATAGCTATCGCCGTCACCAAAAGCATCACCTGGAGCAACAGGCCTTACTGACTCAGGCGATGCACAATTCCCTCATTGGTATGGCCATACTCGATCCTCGCGGTATCGTTCAGGAGGCCAACGCCAGCCTAGCTCGTTTTTTTGCCTGCGATCCTCGTGCATTGCTTGGATCCCATGTTTCTATTTTTACCCGCGAGCAAGATCAAGCGGCATTAAAAGACTATTTTAATGAACTGCTCATGGGCCATACCGACAATAAATGGCTTGAAAAGCGCTTTTTACGGGCGGATGGAGAGCAAGTGTGGGGACGATTATCAGTCACTGCAGTCCGTGATAAACACGCGGGGCATGTTACTCACCTAATCAGTCAAGTCGAAGATATTAATGCGCTGAAAGCGGCACAAAGAGAGCAAAAACGCTGGCTGGAGCGTTGGCGTTTTGCTCTCGATATCAACAAACTCGCGGTGTTTGAACTGAATGTCCATACTGGCGTTATTCTATTTTCAGGTTGGTCCGCGCCGTTATTGGGGATCAGTTCAAAAAGCATCCAAACCTACCAAGCCTGGACCGCTCGAATCCATCCGGACGATTTAGAAGCCTGGGAGCAAACCATGCGCCTGCTGGTTGAGGGGCGTACCGAACGCATGATCGAAGTGTTTCGCTTTCAAAATGACCAAGGGGACTACCGGTACCTACGACAAGCGTCCGCGCGACAAACGGGTGAAGAAACCGAAACCGTGTTAAGTACGGTAATCGATGTCACAGAGCAGTACTTGACCAACCAACAAACCGATACCTTACGCCGCCGCCTTGAGGCCGCAACCAAAGCTGCCAATATTGGTATTTGGGAGTACAACCTCGAAGCAGATAGGCTCGAATGGGACTCGCAAATGTATGTGCTTTACGACATACCAGCATCTGATGGCCAAGAAACACTCGCGATGTGGCAACATCGTCTCCATCCAGAGGACGTTGAAACGGTTAACCATATACTCGGCAAAGCCCTAAAATATCAACAGCGAATCGATACCCAATACCGCATTATCGATACTCACGGTCGAACGCGTTATCTACGTGCCCTTGCCAGCGTACAAAGCGATGATAACGGCAACACCGTACGGCTGATTGGTGCCAACTGGGACAACACTGAAATTAATGAACTCAACCAGACTCTTGCCCAGGAACGTGAGCAATTAGACGTGGTGATGAACTCCATTAACGACGCGGTGGTCACCACCGACAGCCAAGGTTATTTGGCCTATCTCAATCACACAGCGCAGCGACTGACCATCAATGGACATCCCCTGCCCCTCGGACAACCTGTCGATGATATTTTTCAGCTTTATCATCAGCAAAAGCGGGTTCTGCTCTCGCGTTTAAGTCACAACCAAACGGCGACCTTCTTTGAAACACAAATAAAAGATGCCTACCAGCTCGTTTTAGCAAACGGGGAGCGCGTATATGTCTCCGTCGCGGTATCACCGTTAACCAGTCATCAAGGCTATGTGTATATCTTACGTGATGTGTCTGACGAGCATGCGTTAATGGCGCAACTCGATTACAACGCCAATCACGACCCACTCACCCATTTACCCAACCGTCGAGCGTTTGAAACCATCATGGAAAAGCATCTTGCTCAACGCCATGATCATATCCCGTCAGTACTCGCCTTCGTCGATCTCGATCTTTTCAAAATCATCAACGATTCTGTCGGACACCATGCAGGAGACGATGTCCTCTGCCAAGTTTCACAAACATTGGCGGATAACGTGCGTAGTGATGACACCGTCGCGCGACTCGGCGGTGACGAATTTGCAGTCCTACTCACGCACTGCAATATGCGTGACGCAATACACACCATGGTCGATTTGATCAGTCGCCTTGAGAGCCTGTCTTTCTCCTACGAGGAACGGATTTTCGCCATCAGTGCCAGTGTCGGCTTAGTGAATGTCGACGATGATGCCTTGACCCTCTCTGATTTGATGAGCCGTGCTGATATCGCCATGTATGAAGCCAAGTCAGCTGGCCGTGGGCAAATTGTTGACTATCACGATATATCAAGCATGGCTCAGGGTCGCCACAGCGATATGCAAATGGTCGGAAAAATCACCCTTGCATTAGCTGAAGACCGATTCACGCTGTATGGCCAACAAGTGGCGCCCGCGAAAGGGCCGACCATTGAACACTGGTATGAGCTATTAGTGCGCATGATCGACACCGACGGCAGCATCCTGAGCCCAGGGCAGTTTATTCCTGCGGCTGAAGCCTTTGGTTACATTCGTGACATTGATGCGTGGGTGGCGAACTATGTGCTCAACACCCGCGCCCGAGAGCTGGCTGACTCTGGCCTTAAATTTAACCTCAACCTTTCTGCGCACTCGATCAGCGATCCTAAGTTCCAAACCAACTTGAAAGCGCTGCTGGCTTCTTCAGCGCTGCCCGCCGAGCGGTTATGTTTTGAGATCACAGAATCTGCCTTGATCAGCCACTTAAATACCGCCGTCTCATTTGTGGATGAGTTACGTGCCTATGGTGCGCATGTCGCACTCGATGATTTTGGCGCTGGTTTATGCTCTTTCCACTATTTGAAGCTGTTTAACGTGGATGTTGTGAAAGTGGATGGCCAATTTGTCGCAAACTTAACCGACAATAGAAACGAAATTGATCGTGTGATCCTCGAGTCTATCGTCAGTATCTGCGACACCATGGGGTACAAAACCGTCGCAGAGTGGGTCTCTGACGAAGAGAAACTCGCGCTTGTGCAAGAGATCGGCATTCATTACGTGCAAGGATTTCTCATTGATTACCCAACACCGCTTGATACGTTGCTCGCTGCGAGATATCAACGCAAAATCACATAGTGGCGACTGGTTTTATCCCGTAATAGAAGCACCAACAAGCGCCAAGCTTACGTCAACCATGTTGATTCCACCCAAACACAATAATCGCCATCCCCAAGAGGGCGACGCCAGCACCGAGCCAATCCGTGGTCGACAACTTAATGCCATCGACTATTCGGAGCCAAACTAATGCCGTCGCCACATAGACACCGCCGTACGCCGCGTAAACGCGCCCGCTGGCTGCGGGGTGCAATGTTAATAACCAGACAAATAAAGCAAGGCTAATGATCGCAGGGAACAATAACCAGACGGGTCCCTCTTTACGTAACCACAAATACGGTAAAAAGCATCCTACAATTTCTGCAATCGCTGTCAAAACAAAGAGCCCAGACGTCTTTAACATAGAATGAGGTGTCCTTTCTAACCATTATTGACTGTTTTACTAAGTCCAAAGGATGTACAAAACCATATTCATTGGCTGTTTACGCAGACACTATTGATGGCGTCGACGCCCCATAATAGAGACAGATCCGCTGACCATTGATTTGCTCAACCTCAAACTCAATCTCGTAAATTCGCTCCATCACTGGTTTGGTCACCACTTCATCGACTCGACCGCTGGAGACCACTTCGCCATCTTTCATCGCGACCATATTGTCAGCATAACAGGCGCTAAAGTTAATATCGTGCATCACGACCACCACCGCCTTATTGTGTCGGTGTGCCAAGTCTCTTACCGTCTTCATGATCGCCACAGAATGACGAATGTCGAGGTTGTTGAGCGGCTCATCGAGAAAGATATAGTCGGTGTTTTGCGCCACCACCATTGCAATAAATGCCATCTGCCGTTGACCACCACTTAACTGATCAATAAAGCGGTCTTGTAGCTCCGTTAACCCTAACTGTGCTAATGCCTCATCAATCACAACGTCGTCATCTGCGGTGAGTCGTCCTTTAGAATGGGGGAAACGACCAAATGCCACGAGCTCACGTACCCGAAAGCGCATATTAACGTTATTTGCCTGCCGCAATACCGCTAACCTTTTCGCGAGCGCCTCGTTGCTCCATTCACTCAGAGGTTTATCGCCAATCAAGACTTCGCCCGCATCACTGTCCGTGAGCCGACTCGCCATCGAAAGCAACGTACTTTTTCCCGCGCCGTTTGGACCAATAATCGCGGTCACTTTGCCAGGTGGAAACAACGCACTCGCTTGATTCACCACCTGAGTTTGCCCGTAGGCTTTCGACAATCCAATTAATTCAATCATAATAATTAAAACTTATTTTTCGTTAGCAGGTACAAGAAGTAGCTTCCGCCAACAAAGTTAATAATCACACTCACCGTGGTTTCAAACCCAAACCACTGTTCAACAACATACTGACCCGTTAACAACAAGAAAACCGCCAATACGCTGGTCGCGAGAATCAAAAAACGGTGCTGGAAGCTCACAAACATCTGCCGAGCGAGGCTGACGACTATTAAGCCAAAGAAAAGCACGGGCCCGACCAAAGCCGTCGATACCGCAATCATCACCGCAATAATCATCATGACTTTCAGTGTTAACCCACGTGTATCGATCCCTAAGCTGGTGGCATTGTCTTCTCCGAGCAAGCAGACATCTAGCTGGTTGGCAAAACGGTAAAGCGCCAACAAACACAGCGCCAACACTGGCACACTGATGTACACCAAATCGCGATTCGCATTGTTAAAACTGGCAAACATGGCATCTTGAAGCACCGCAAATTCGCTCGGATCAACCAGTAAGGTGAAGAACTGGCTAATACTACCAAACACACTCCCGAGCACGATCCCAATTAACAGCAAAGTATAAATGTTGCGCGATGTCGACGAAAATAGAGCGTAAACAACACACTCGCCATCACTGCCATCAACAGCACACTCACCGCGAAGTTTAAATAGGGGTTCACGAGCAAGGCACTGGTCGAGCCAAAGGCTACCAGCAGCGTCGTTTGCAATAGCACATACAAGCTATCAAACCCTAAAATCGACGGGGTCAATATTCGATTATTGGTGATAGTTTGAAACACTAATGAGGATGCCGATATTGCGATCGCCGCCAGCGCAATCGCCAATACTTTCGGCGTGCGTCTAGAGAGGAAGTAAGCATAATTGTCCGCGGTTAAACCATGTCCTAAGAAGTAGCCAGCCACCAGCAAGACGCCTAACGCGACAAGGGAGAGTTTGAGTCCATCACGCATTGGCTTTATCCCTCATGATTAAGTAGATAAAGACCACACCACCCAAAATTGAAATGATCATGGCGATAGGCACTTCGTAAGGGAAGATGATCACACGGCCTAAAATATCGCAACTTAAGACCAGCACCACGCCCCAAAAAGCGGTCCAGGGTAAATTTCGCTTAATATTGTCGCCCATAAACAGTGAGACTACGTTGGGCACAATCAGGCCAAGAAAAGGGATAACACCGACGATCATCACCACCGCCGATGACAACAGGGCAACCACCATGACGCCAAATAGCACGACCTTTTGATAATCCAAACCAATATTTTTGGCAAAGCTTTCACCAATACTGGCGGCACTAAATTGGCTCGCGTAGGCATAGGCGATGGCACAGACGGGCATGGCAACGAATAAGACTTCATAGTTCCCGGCCAATACCGATGAAAAATTGGCCACCGTCCACGCTTGTAAGGTTTGAATCAAATCGTATTTGTAAGCCAAAAATTGCGTCAGAGAAGAGACCACGTTGCCGTACATAATCCCTATCAAAGGTACGAGCACGGTATTTTTAAATTTAAGACGCTGTAAAAAACGCACGAATAGCCAGGTACCTGCCATCGCGGTGCCCACAATCACGGTGAGATCAAGCCATTGGTTTGCGCCGCTAAAAATCACGAGGGTGACCACATAGCCAAGCAACGCACAATCAATGGTGCCTGTGGTATCCGGCGATGCAAAGCGATTTTGACAGATCTGCTGCATGATGAGCCCAGCCACACTCAGCCCAGCACCGGCTAAACAAATCGCCAGTAGGCGCGGAATACGGCTGGTGGTAAAAATGGTCCAGGCTTCTGGATCGCCTGCCCATAAGCTATCCAAAGAAACGTGAGCAACACCGATAGATATCGACAACAGTGCCAGCACAATAAGGACAGGAATAGAAAGATACTTCACAACACAACTACCGTTGAAGGCTAAAACCACAAAGACCCGGGACAAGCCCGGGTAAACGATTATCTATATATCCATAAAAAGGCGATTAGCCACGAGAATACAATTAACGATGAAAAAAGCGATTAAAGTACGCGATTGACATCGTCGATCATCTTATCCATCGCGGTCATGCCGGCCATGGTGATATACCAAGCCGTTGGATCTAAGTAGCTGATACGTTGATGTTGATGCGCTGGCGTTTTATTCACCAGTGGATTGTCGAAACGCGCCTTGGCTTTCCCCTCGCCCTCACCAATCGCTTGCTCACGATCAAGCACGAGCAACACATCTGGATTAGCATCGGCAATGTACTCAAAAGAAATCAGATTGCCATGCGAGCCGGCCACTTCTACGTCGTCACTTTTTGCGGGTTTAAGTCCGAGTTCATCAAAAACCAGACCAAAGCGGCTTTTCTCACCGAACATCGCCACTTTACTGCCGTTACTCATCACCATGAGCGCGCTGAAGTTATCCGCCACCGCTTTCTCATGTGCTTGCGCCATTTTAGTGTTCACTTGGTCGATAATTGCTTCCACTTTTTCTTGTTTTTCGAAGACATTACCCAGCATGCGCCAATTTTCCTGCACACTCTGCCAATAATGGTCGTAATCAGCTTGGAACATGATGGTAGGAGCAATTTCTTCTAACTCGCTCATCAGTGACGCCATACGCGCTTCTGCGATAATCAAATCCGGTTTTGCGGTAAAAATTGCCTCGTAATCAGGCTCTTTAACGGTCCCAACCGCGATATATTTATCATCTTGGTAGGTTTTGGCTAGATAATCTGGCATCAGTGATTTAACCACCCCAACCGGTTCTACCCCTAGACGATCAAGCACATCAAGGCTACCTTGCCCAAGAACGACCACACGCTGAGGCACACCGTCAATCTCAACCGTGCCCATTGCATGATTAATGGTTTTTGCCGCCGCGTGACCACTTAGTACCAAAGAAACGGTTAAGAGAATAAATTGGAAAAATGAACGAAAAGCTTGCATAGCCCTTTCCTCGCAAAAATTTATGGCCGCATGCTAACGCAGTCAAAACGTTAAGTCACGAATAGAAGTGAGAATTATTCATATTTATAGTTCTATTGATAAAACTGAATCAACGGCCTCCTTCTCTGTCAGGGCGTCAGTTACTGAAACTGTTTTGATCTTGCGCAAAAGAAAGACAAATGGCAGCTCATTTCGGCGCCATTTCGCTTTTTTTCTCGCGATCCCACGATCTAATCGAACCAATTTGCTCAGAACGCAAGCGATTGCACCGACACTATCAACATATTTAGTAATCATTATCTGGTTTACGGGTTAACATGGAGATAGTTGTGATCAAGATCGCGCGGATATGCGCGTTAGTTACATACACTAGACTTATCTCATGCGGAACAACTGAAACGATAATAAAGACAGCTAAGACTGTCGCAAATTCGGTACCGATTTGAGCTGAACTGCATCTAACGAATTGTTTGAGGGTTATAATGAACGAAATTTTACTTGCGGTCGTCGCTGGCGCCATTGTTGGCTTTTTCTTCAGCGCGATTAAGCTACCACTGCCCGCTCCCCCGGTTATTTCTGGATCATGGGTATCGTTGGTATCTACCTTGGCGGCATGGCTTATCAAGCCGTGATCGAACGCTTTTTCTCTTAACTTTAGATAATTGGAGCACACTATGGCTACCCCACATATTAACGCTGCAGACGGCGCATTTGCTGAAACAGTCCTGATGCCAGGTGATCCACTGCGCGCGCAGTACATTGCCGAAAACTTTCTAGAAAACGCGGAACGGGTCACCGATGTCCGTAACATGTTCGGTTATACCGGGACGTACAAAGGCAAAAAAGTATCGGTCATGGGTCACGGTATGGGTATCCCATCTTGCTCTATCTACGTCCATGAGCTGATTAAAGATTACGGCGTTAAAAACGTCATCCGTGTCGGTAGCTGTGGCGCGGTGAAAGATGATGTCAAACTCATGGACGTGATTGTTGCACAAGGTGCTTCAACCGATGCCAAGGTAAATCGTACCCGTTTTGCTGGCCACGACTTTGCTGCAATCTCTGACTATCACCTGCTTGAGACCGCCGTTGGTGAGGCCCGTAAGCAAAATGTGTCTGTCCGTGTCGGGAATGTTTTCTCTGCGGATCTCTTCTACAGCCCAGAGGCGGATCTGTTTAATAAAATGGACAAACTCGGCATTCTCGCCGTTGATATGGAAGCAGCCGGTATCTACGGCGTTGCAGCAGAGCTGGGAGCACGAGCCCTAACGATTTTGACCGTGTCTGACCACATTATTCGTGGTGAAGCACTGAGCTCCGATGAGCGCCAAAAATCGTTTAATGAAATGATGACTGTCTCGCTCGAGACTGCAATCAACCTGTAAACGTGGCTCGGAGGAAACGTGTCAAGCGGTAAACTGCCCCCCGCGTCCGGTCTATTGCAGCTGAATTTTTGTAAAACTTTGACCTGCCCTAACTTCGGGTCAATGGATGAGCAAGATTATCTGGTTCAGCGCTCTAATCCGGCACGCCCCACGCTAGTATGCCGAGAATGCGGGGCGTTTCCTCCTCTACTCAACAATCATCAGGTTCATGCGGAGTTGATAGCCCAACGTCAACGCCATGCTGATGGTCTCTGTGCTTGCACTAATCCTGCATGTGAGCACTTAGGTAAGCCAGTCCTAACGCATCGTCACTGTTACCATGCCTTTGGCTATAGCGGAGATAGACAGCGCTATCGGTGCAAAGGTTGTCAAAGTACCTTTGTCGATCGTTGGTCTGGGGCCAACAAGAAGAGCGAATTGCAACAAAAATTGCTTGCCTTCCTCTTCACGGGTCATACCGTGAGAGAGATCTGCCGCCGACTTTCTCTCAATCCAAAAACCTTTTATGACCACCTAAATCAAATCGCTGCACGTTGTCGCCAAAAATTGGCCGCTTACGACACGCGCTTTTTAGCTGATACCTCAACCGGCCATCTCGCGAGCGTCCACGCACCGCTGCAGCCCCAGAGCCAGAATGGCGTACAATGGCTAGCGACCGGTGAGGCACATAGCGGCTATATCTTGCTTCAAGATGTCAATTATCACCCGTATGATCATGATTGTCTCAGTGACCATCATGACCCTTATCAAGACGCCTGTCGCTTTATGGCGACAGCGAATGCAGGGCAGCGTCCCGAAACCACACCACGCCCTGACGGCCTGCTTGGTCGGGTTGACGCAAAATACCGTGAGGTGTTTTCACGCTCAAATGTGGAAGACCCTTACACACAATCGTTCCATTTTATCTATCCTAATCGTGGCACGTTAATTCGCCCCCAATACACTACATACGCTCATTATTTAAATCTCAAGCCTTTGATAGATCATTGGCAACACATTGTGGTTTTTTCTCCGCAGGAGCCCTTGTTGCGTTCTGCCTGTCTGTCCGTTTTCGAAGCCGATATTCGTGACAAGCGCGTCAGCCATGTTTACGTCGAGCAAGATGCTTATTGGCAACCCGGCTCAGAGCCGGAAAAAATCGACATTGTGTTGCTTAGTTGGTGGCGCGATCGCTGGGCGTTTACACGTAGCGGAGAAGGTAACAAGGCCATTTGCGATCATGGACAAAACAAAGGCAGAGAAGCCTATTGGTTGACTCATGCCAGCTGTGATGCCATGAAGAAGTATCAACAACACTTCCATCAGCAATTTTCACTACTCGTCAATGAACCACGCCGTCGGTTGCGTCCTGGCGGGTTACTGCCGCTACTTGATATTTACCGTGCCTGGCACAACCTGTGTTGGCAAGATCACGCACACGTCACCCCTGCTCAGCGTCTTGGATTAACGGAGCGCCCGCTTACACTCGCTGATCTGATGCTCTAAACCAAACGTCTGCGTCATCTCCCTTGACGATGACGGTATACCACGTTATTTGTCTTAATTCATAAAAGTCGGTTACAAGGATAGATGCATTGGATATTCAACTGCTGCGTACGTTTATTGAAGTCAGCAAGACCCGCCATTTCGGTCATGCAGCGGATAACCTTTTCCTGACCCAATCCGCAGTCAGCTTTCGCATTCGTCAACTCGAAACACAGTTTAGCACCGCATTGTTTATTCGCCAGCGCAACAATGTGCGTTTGACCGAAGCGGGTGAGCGTTTACTCCCCTATGCCGAAACCATGCTTCAAACCTGGCAACGCGCGCAGCAAGATGTCAGTGCCATACAAGCCGCCAGTGCCCAGCTAACACTTGGGGCGTCGCCGATGTTGTGGGAGCTTGATGGCGTAAGCGCATGGATAAACCAGATCGGCGCGGATCATACCGACTGGTTACTTCGTGCCGAGTCGACCCCAAGGCAATTACTCGCTCGTCATTTGATTGAGAAACGCATCGACGCAGGTCTCACCGCTGAATTACCAAAACTTGAAGGCCTACAGTCCCACCTCCTTGGCAATTATCAATTGCAGTTGGTCAGCCATGTCCCTCATCTTCATCTGGATAATAGTCGTGATCTACCGCTGGTCTATCTCGATTGGGGGGCCCAATTTTCTCTCGCGCAGAGCCAAATAGAACCGTTACAACGCCCACCGGTTTTACATACCCAGTCATGCCACCTTGCATTAACCTATTTGCTTGCCCATGGCGGCATCGCGTTTCTTCCTTCTTTAGCAATTCAACAGTATCTCGATAGCGGCCAACTTCATTTAGTTGATAAAGTACAAGCGCTTACCCACTCCCTTTATCTCATCTGGCTCAACAACAATGATAAAAGCAATTTAATCAATCAGTTAATAGCGTCAAACGGCCAACTTTGATCCGGTTAAAAAAACGGCCTTTTCCGATGAATTTCACTAGTCGGAGGGGAGTTTTTGGGCTATCTTAAAGTTGTTGGGCAATAAGATGTTGTCTAATAATCCGGCTAGTTATAGCTCTATGAATCAACAAGCGTTAGGAAAGCACCACCATGGCACAGTGGGATCAATGGTTAAAACACGGCTCTCAACAAAAAGAGAAGTTTAAATCTCGCCACCACGACGATTTTGATGACGATATGTCGAATGGAAAAAAAGGTAAGAAGCGACAAGGCAAGCGCGCGCACCGGCCTCAACACGAGGATAACCACTTCGGAGATGACCGCTAAGTGACTTGATACTTTTCGAAACGAATGTTTTCGAAACGAATGTTTTCGAAACGAATGCTGTCAAAATCAAGAAGGGCAATGCGTTGGCATTGCCTTTTTGTATCTGATGATCTCAATCACTGTGTTAAGTTTGTTGTTCTCGCCACAGGTTATTGAAATCAGTTAACGCATCATGTGCCGCTTTCCAGCGTGTACTTTGCATTAGTGTTTTCCATTCAATTGGCATTCGAACGCGGAGTGTATCCGCCATCGGCACGGACTGAATCGACAAGGTGTCCAAAACCGACACTGCACTTGGACGATCATTGCAGATCAATGTCATATCACACCCTGCATTCAGTGCTGCTTTGGCACGAGAAGGGGCATCACCAAAAACATGCGCCCCACCCATACTCAAATCATCCGAAAATATAATGCCTTTAAATCCGAGTTGCTGGCGCAGAATATGGGTTAACCAATACTGCGAACCACTGGCAGGTTGCGTGTCATGCTGCGGATAGATCACATGAGCAGGCATCACAGCATCTAATAAGCCTTGCTCAATAAACGCTTTAAAAATGGCGAGATCAGGCGATTTCAACATATCACGCGGATCTTCAGGGGTGACTAAATGAGAGTCTTCTAACACGGCACCATGTCCCGGAAAATGCTTCCCCGTGGTTGCCATGCCGGCACGGCGCATCCCCGTAGAAAACGCGCTGGCGTATTGAGTCACTGCGTTTTTTCCGCGCCAAACGCACGATCTTTAATGGCGGCACACCCAAACCCCAAATCAAGCACGGGTGCAAAACTCAAATCAACACCATGCGCAATCAACTCAGCGGCCATCAACCACCCAGCTTGTTCTGCCATTTCTGTCGCTGCACCGAGTGCATGATAAGACTGAGCGGCAGGGATGGGAGTAAACGCATCGCGAAATCGTTGTACTCGTCCACCTTCCTGATCCACACCAATTAAGATATCTCGACCTGCTGCCTCACGAATAGCCTGAGTGAGTGCGCGAAGCTGCGCGGAATCGTAATAATTGCGGGCAAACAAAATCACCCCACCGACGCTAGGGTGCGCAAGGATCTCTTTCTCTTCATTATCGAGTTGCTCTGCGTGCACGTCGAGCCAAACGGGTCCCATGGTATCTCCTTCATCCTGCTGTCAATAACCGATACGCATACTGATTATTCTGGATAATACCGGCTAAGAATATGGAAATCAGCCTGCATCACAGACAGATAATCAAGCACTTTGCTACCTATCGCAATCTGTTTATACTCATCGCGCTTTACTGCTATCGTACCGTTACTGCTATCGTATCGTCGCCATAACGCAAGGAACAGCCACATGTCATACTCTGGAGCAGATATCTATATCGGTGTCATGTCAGGGACCAGTTTAGATAACATTGATGCCGTCGCCGTCAGGTTTACGCAAGCCGGTCAGGTTGAATCAATTGCCCGACACAGTGATCCCATCCCTCAAGATATAAAGGCCACGGTCATTACGTTAAGCCGAGGTCAGCCTGTGTCAGTCACCACGCTCGGAGAGCTCGATCGTCGCTTAGGCGAATGTTATGCCGCGGCGATCAATACCTTGCTCGAACAAGCCGCCTTATTGCCTAAGCATGTTGCCGCAGTCGGCTGTCATGGACAAACGGTGTATCACCAGCCAAGTGGCGATTACCCGTTTACCATGCAACTTGGCGACGCCAATGTGATTGCCGCTCGAACCGGCATTACCACTGTCGCCGATTTTCGCCGTAAAGATATGGCGTATGGTGGCCAAGGTGCACCGCTGGTGCCCGCATTTCATAACGATTACTTTGCCGATAGCGAACAACCTACTGCGGTGGTCAATATCGGCGGCATCGCCAATATCTCAATGATATGCCCAGATCGTCCGTTATATGGCTATGATACGGGGCCAGGCAACATGCTAATGGATGCGTGGACACAACGACATCGCCATCAAGCCTATGATCGAGATGGTGAATGGGCAGCAAGCTGCGCGCCTTATCAGCCCCTGCTCCATCGGCTACTATCAGACGCCTACTTTTCTCGCCCTGCGCCCAAAAGTACAGGTCGAGAGTATTTTAACCTCGACTGGCTCGACCGTCAGTTGCTCGCGTTTTCACTCTCCCCCGATCAGGTACAAGCAACCCTTTTAGCCCTCACGGTCGAGAGTATTGCCATGGCCATACGGCCGCTAGAACGCGGACGCGTCTTTGTTTGTGGTGGGGGCGCACATAATCAAACCTTGATGCACGCCCTTCAACAGGCGATGCCCAACTGGGCCATTGCCCAAACCGATGAGGTCGGGATCCGTTGTGACGATATGGAGGCCATTGCCTTTGCATGGCTCGCCCGACAAACACTCAACCGTCAGCCAGGCAACGTACCCGCAGTGACAGGTGCAAGCCAAGCCTGTTGTTTGGGTGCCATCTATTTACCTTATTAAGGAGCCGCAATGACAGCCCCTACCGTCGAACAACTCAAGCATTTATTATCAGAAACGCGCAACTCCAATACCTATGAACTCGATCAGCAAGATACACTCGGTTTGGTGACCCTGATTAACGCGGAAGACCAAGGCGTCGCGCTTGCGGTTCAATCACAGCTTTCCGCTATCGCCGAGGCCGTCGACCACATTGTGACAGCGTTTAACGCTGGGGGCCGACTTGTCTATATTGGCGCGGGCACCAGTGGGCGCTTGGGTGTCTTAGATGCCGTTGAGTGCCCACCTACATTCGGAGTCGGACATGAACAGGTGATTGGCCTTATTGCCGGGGGCGAGAAAGCGATGTTTATCGCCCAAGAAGGGGCAGAGGATGATCCAGAGTCAGGTGTGGCGGATCTTTCTGCCCAACACATTGGGTCGAATGATGTTGTCGTCGGTATTGCCGCTAGTGGCCGAACCCCCTATGTAGTTGGTGCGCTTGAATTTGCCAGGCAGCAAGGTGCGGTCACCATTGCGTTGTCATGTAACCCTAATGCCGCGATTAACGCCCATGCAAAGGTTGCAATCACACCCGAAGTCGGCCCAGAGGCTCTGACAGGCTCAACCCGTATGAAGTCTGGCACCGCGCAGAAGTTAGTCCTAAACCTATTAACCACCGCCGCAATGGTCAAAGTCGGTAAGTGTTATCAAAACTTAATGGTCGATGTCAAAGCGACCAATGAAAAACTGGTGACGCGTTCAACACTGATCGTAATGGAGGCGACGGGGTGCGAGGAAACGACTGCGGCTCAGACCCTATCCCATGCCGACGGTGACGTTAAGGTGGCTATTTTTATGGTGTTAACAGGACAAGACCCACACTCCGCAAGAGAGCAACTTCACCAAGCCAAAGGCATTTACGCGGCGCACTCGCGATCACTAAGCAACGCTGAGTATCACCAGAAGCAACCGCTGTCGTGAGTACATTGGACTTTTATACGTACAAAATCACCCGGACGAAGAGCGTGCTTGTGGTGAATATATCATCGTTTTCGGTTGCACACTGTCCATACGGTCTACATACTCTTGGTATTGGTTAAACGGTAAGGGACGCGAATAATAGTATCCCTGTGAAATATCCACGCCATAACGCCGAAGCAAGGCCTCTGCCTCTTCACTCTCAACCCCTTCGGCGACGACCATAACCCCTAAAGATTGCGCCATATCGGTGGTCGCACGGACAATACTTTGGTGTCGGCCATTTTTAGGTAGATCCTGGACAAAGCTGCGATCAATCTTAAGCTCCGTAAAAGGCAGTTGGGACAAGAAATAAAGTGATGAGTAACCGGTCCCATAGTCATCAATTGATACCTCAATACCACTTGTCGACAGCTTAGTGATCAACTGCTTGAGCCAATTATAATCTTCCACCATGACCGATTCTGTCAGTTCGAGTGAAATCAAATTGGTGGGTATATTGCATTCTCCAGCCAGTTCGACCACACGACCGGCCAAGTCAGGGATATAGATATCAGACGCACTAATGTTGATCGAAAGCCGGCGACAGTGGCCTCGCTCAATAAGCTGAGCTTGCTGCTGGAAAGCCCGCTTGATCACCCAAAGGGTAAGGCTATTAATAATCCCAACGTCTTCTGCCATTCGGACAAAAACGTCTGGCGATATTTGCCCATACTCGGGATGTGTCCATCGCGCCAGCACCTCTGAGCCATGGATAGAACCCGTACGCAAATCAATTTGCGGTTGGTGATAAAGCTCTAATCCATCATTTTCAATCGCACTCCTTAAATCATTGATTAGCGAAACATGTAACTGATGATGTCGCTGCTCATAAGAATTAAAGTGAGCATAACTGCCAACAATGGGACGGTGCTGGTCAATCGCATGTAGCGCGCGGCTAATGAGCAGGCCGGGATGATCGCCATCAGTTGGATAATGGCACACACCGATACGGGCATTCACTTGCGTGACAAAAGAGCCCACACACAAATCGCCATTTAAGTTGTCAACGACTGCGGTCAGCACCTGGTCACAGGTTACGCGATCCACATCCGCAATTAAAAAGGCAAAAATCCCCTCTTTCAAACATCCAAGCCGATAGTTCGGCATATCACTGTCCGTTTTGATCGCTTGTACCGCCTGAACAGCTAGTGTGTCGTTGATGCGTGCAGCAATCGCATTGATATATTCGTTTCGCGCACTCTCATCTAAATAAGGCAATAAATTATTATAGTTATCAATCGATAGACAGCACAAATTGAAATTGTGGTTGCGACTGATCAAATCGCTAATGACCATGTGCAACACATTGTTGTTGGGAAGGCAACTTAACGTATCATGGGTGAGCGAACGCATTTCCTGCATTCTTTGAAAACGAAATCGCTCCGCCAGTGCCAGAGAAAACAGAATCATGGTGAGAGCAAGTGCTAGCATCAAGGCATAACTGGACAACACGCTGTACTCAATATAATTGAGCATGAGGGCGTAGAATGTCAGTCCGCCAACCATCGCAGGTAGCCAACATAAAATAAAGAGAAACATCCAGTGCTTACTCGGTTGCCATTGCTGCCAAAAATAATAAAAGATCACACCATAGACTGGAATTTGAGCAATCAACACGAAAGAGACAGACACATAAGCGGGCGTAATAAAACTCAGTAACGCGAGACCAAGCAACCCAACCGTTGTGATTAAAAACAACGACCG
Organism: Salinivibrio socompensis S35; assembly: GCF_000513715.1. GTDB lineage: Bacteria > Pseudomonadota > Gammaproteobacteria > Enterobacterales > Vibrionaceae > Salinivibrio > Salinivibrio socompensis. The sequence continues at coordinate 5,828 of NZ_AQOD01000053.1, read as the reverse complement.
CGCACGTTGATTAAACGGGTGACGTGTAAAATCCAAGAAAAAATAAGTGAACCATAGACCCACCACCAGCAAACAGACCGTCAGAGCAATTAAGTGATTACTGATGAACATCTGGATCGGCGCAGGGAGAAAATAACGGCTAAAGCCATGATTAACCCCCAGCACTAAGGTACTCAGTACAATGGCAAGTACATAAATCAAGTACACACGCTGCCGACTGTATGCATAAACACCAGCGCTATAAAACGCCATCAAGTAGGGCTAAAGTCATAAATCCGCCCCACACCAAATGTAAATGATTTAGCGAACTGGTCATAGCTCTCATGACTCATGATCCACAGCAGCAGTGGTTGCCATGTCTCGGGAGGTCACCTTGATCAGAAGCTGATTTTCATGATCAGGGGGTAAGGTCACAGCCAGGGATTCCGGTAGAGGCAATTGGTTCAGTCGCTCTAGCGTGATATCGCCTGCTTTTACACGCCGGCGAACCTGTTCGCCATCAAGTATGTGGTAGGCATCAAGGTAGTCAATGGAAGGGTTGTCAGTGATAACATGTATCGATCGTTCAGTCAGACCCGTATAGTTAAAATCGATTTTTATCCAATACGTCTGGTAAGCCAATTTCCATGGAATACTGTTTGTCCCTGACGCCGACGTAAAAGGCGCATGAGCCATCACATAATCCAAGGATAGCTCGTTCGTCTCGTCAACAAAATAACGATAATTCGTATTAAGGAGTGGTTGTTCTTCGGTCGCGCCGCGATTGAGGTCAACAATCCACACCCCAAACACACCCAAGGTGAGCAATGCGAGTAGTGTCGCTCCCCAGACGAGGGGTTGTCGTGATTGCAGTGCGCGCATAGAGCCACACTCCCTTAGCCAAAGACGGGCCCGTTATGGTGCTATCTATTTACTCAACCGCTGATAGTTTTATTCAAACAAGCATTAATAAACTTAGATAAGCATGGCTATTTTTTCAAACACAGCATGCCCAGTCTTCTCTTTTTCTTCCTCTCTCCGCAACATCCTCATCGACGTTTTTTGCCTATTACCGTTATCATGGATGAACATCCGTATTATTTAAGAACGTTTGTTCATTTAATACAACAGAGGTATACTGGTCACCATTGCATTCACTGTGCCCTAACGCTGAACCTGAGGCACCGTTTAATCGCGAGACCATCGAGCATGAGTATGCCAACGCCTCCTGATCACTATCACGAAGACACCGACTTATTAACTGAAATCGCCATTCTGTACTATCAGCAAAGCGCCACTCAGGAAGAAATTGCGCGTAAATATAAAATCAGTCGCCCAAAAGTGAGCCGCCTTTTACGTAAAGCGCGTGAGGAAGGCATCGTAGAAATCACGGTCAAATTCCATCCCGTACACAGCGCCCAGCTTGAACAGCGACTCATGGCAAGGTTTAACCTTAAACGCGCCTTAATTTCACTCGACCAACCCAGTGCCGAAGAACAACGTACCCAGGTTGCAACCTTGGTATCTTCCTATCTCGACGGTAACCTTAACGACGGAATGGTCGTCGCAGTGGGACAAGGTCAAAATGTCGCAGCGGTTGCCGATCACCCGGGCGTTGTTTCCCACCGTCAAGCACGATTTGTTTGCGCGATCGGTGGCACACACCGCAGTGGTGATGCCTTTAATGCTGATCATATCTGTCGGCGCTTAGCGAAAAAATTTGGTGGCAGCAGTGAAACCTTATACGCCCCAGCGTATGTCGATAATGAGTCAATCCAACAAGTGTTCGTGTCCCATCCTAATATCAGTGAAACCTTGAACCAGGCCAGAAAAGCAGAGTTTGCGCTGGTCGGAATTGGCGATATGGATGAGAATAGCCATATGGTCAAATTAGGCTGCTTTACCGCACGGGAGTTTGTTGAAGCACGAGTTAATCATGGTATTGTCGGGGACATCGGGGGGTTTGATTTTTTCCGCCTTGATGGACAACCCACTGATAATTTGATGCGTGGTCGCGTTGTCGGGTTGGCGATGCCCGATTTAGCACGCATCCCGAGTGTGATCGCCATGGCGAGCGAGAGTCGCAAAGCCTTATCGATACTCGGCGCGCTGAGAACCGGCGTTATCGACGTACTCGCGACAAGTGCAAGTTGCGCAATGGCACTGCTTAATATGTCGGAGCCCGCGTCTGATGAAAGCGCGTTCACATTTCAACAGGATGAGTAAACCAGTGACAAAAGAGTGAGACTTAGCGCTCTTTATGTCGCAATACAATTGACAAGTGACGTAAAAAACTCAAAGATCGTCACATCATTTGCTCAGGCGCGTTGCATCTGTTCATATTCAGAGCAAGCGTGAGTACGTAACTCGGCGTCTGGGCCTACCACGTAAAGAAGGTGAGTGAAGATGAGCAACAAACTAGACCAACTCCGCGCCCTAACCACCGTTGTCGCAGATACAGGCGATATCGAAGCGATCAAAAAATACCAACCGCAAGACGCCACCACCAACCCTTCGCTGATCCTAAAAGCGGCGCAAATCAAAGAGTATGCGCCTTTGATCGAGGAAGCGATTGCGTATGCGAAATCACACAGCAGTGATGCCGACCAACACGTCGCCGATACTTGCGACCGCTTGGCGGTGAACATTGGTAAAGAAATCCTCAATGTTATCCCTGGTCGTATTTCAACCGAAGTCGATGCACGTTTGTCCTATGACACTGACGCAAGCGTTGCCAAAGCACGTAAGCTTATCAGCATGTACAACGAAGCAGGTATCAGCAACGATCGTATTCTGATCAAACTGGCTTCAACGTGGGAAGGCATTCGCGCCGCGGAAATCCTGGAGAAAGAAGGGATCAACTGTAACCTGAACACTTCTGTTCTCGTTCGCACAAGCACGTGCGTGTGCAGAAGCGGGCGCTTATCTGATTYYACYTGTTGGCCGTATTATGGATTGGTACAAAGCAAAGAAGGCCTTGATTTTGAACCTGTTGAAGACCCAGGTGTGAAGTCAGTCACCACCATTTACAACTACTATAAAGCCCACGGCTACGATACGGTTGTCATGGGTGCGAGCTTCCGCAACGCCGGTGAGATCCTAGAATTAGCCGGCTGTGACCGCCTCACGATCAGCCCACAACTGTTACAAGAATTAAGTGATGCTGAAGCGATATGCCTGTGAAACTAAAAGACACAGGCGCCACCGAGCAACGCCCAGCGCGCATGACCCATGCAGAATTCTTGTGGGAACACAACCAAGACCCAATGGCGATCGAGAAACTCGCCGAAGGGATCCGTAATTTCGCGGTCGACCAAGGCAAATTGGAAGACATGATCCGCGAGCAACTGTGAACCGACACAAAGCGTGATTTAACACAATAAAAGCGGCTAAGACCGCTTTTATGATACCGTTTTATTCTATTTCACCTGTTCAACCTGTAGGTAAACACATGGAACGCAAAATGCTAGCCAACGCCATCCGCGCCCTCGCGATGGACGGCGTTCAAAAAGCCAAATCTGGTCACCCAGGCGCCCCAATGGGCATGGCTGATATCGCCGAAGTACTGTGGCGTGACCACATGAACCACAATCCACAAAACCCAGATTGGGCCAACCGGGATCGCTTTGTGCTCTCAAACGGCCACGGCTCAATGCTTATCTATTCATTACTGCACCTAACTGGCTACGATCTGTCTATCGACGATCTTAAGCAGTTCCGTCAATTGCACTCAAATACCCCAGGCCACCCTGAATACGGCTATGCGCCAGGCATTGAGACCACCACAGGTCCACTTGGCCAGGGCATTACCAATGCTGTCGGTATGGCCGTAGCAGAAAAAGCCCTCGCCGCGCAATTTAACCGTGACGGTCACGACATTGTTGATCACCACACCTACGCGTTCTTGGGTGATGGCTGCTTGATGGAAGGCATCTCTCACGAGTCGTGCTCACTGGCGGGAACGCTAGGCCTCGGTAAACTGATCGCATTCTGGGATGACAACGGTATCTCAATCGACGGTCACGTTGAGGGTTGGTTCTCTGACGATACCGCTAAGCGCTTTGAATCGTATGGCTGGCATGTGATCCCAGCGGTTGATGGCCACGATGCTGACGCGATCCAAGCCGCCTTGCTGCCGCGAAAGCCGAAACCGGTAAGCCGACGCTGATCTGCACCAAAACCACCATCGGTTATGGCTCGCCAAATAAATCAGGCAGTCACGACTGTCACGGCGCACCTTTGGGTGACGACGAAGTACAAGCGGCACGTGAATTCCTTGGCTGGAAGCACGCGCCCTTCGACATCCCACAAGACATTTACGCACAGTGGGACGCCAAAGAAGCCGGCGCCGCCAAAGAAGCGGCATGGAACGAGCAGTTTGCCGCGTATCAAGCACAGTATCCAGAGCTTGCTGCTGAGTTTACCCGTCGCATGAACGGTGAGCTGCCGAGCAACTGGGACAGCGAAACCCAAAAGCTGATTGCCGATCTGCAAGCCAACCCAGCAAAAATCGCGTCACGTAAAGCCTCACAAAACGTGTTAGAAGCGTTTGGCAAGCTACTGCCGGAGCTACTCGGTGGTTCAGCCGACTTGGCACCGTCTAACTTGACCATGTGGTCAGGCTCGAAAGCGATCACCGCAGACGATGCGAGCGGCAACTACCTGCACTATGGCGTCCGTGAGTTCGGTATGACCGCAATTATCAATGGTATTGCCCTGCACGGTGGGTTTGTTCCTTACGGCGCAACCTTTCTGATCTTTATGGAATATGCCCGTAATGCCATGCGCATGGCAGCACTGATGAAGACGCAAAACATCCAGGTTTATACCCACGACTCAATTGGTCTGGGTGAAGATGGCCCGACTCACCAGCCGGTCGAGCAAATGGCTAACCTGCGTCAAACGCCGAACATGAGCACCTGGCGCCCTTGTGACCAAGTCGAATCGGCAGTGGCGTGGAAAGCAGCCGTCGAGCGTAAAGACGGGCCAAGTGCGCTGGTATTCTCGCGTCAAGGTCTGGCGCAGCAAGAGCGTGATGAAACGCAACTGGCGAACATTGCCAAAGGCGGTTACATCCTTAAAGATTGTGCAGGTAAACCTGACCTTATCTTTATTGCGACCGGCTCAGAGGTTGAACTGGCCGTTGAATCAGCCGCTCAGCTAAGCGCAGCAGGCAAACAAGTACGCGTGGTATCTATGCCAAGCACTGACTTGTTTGATAAGCAAGACGCCGCTTACCGCGAGTCGGTATTGCCATCAGACGTTACTGCACGTATCGCGATTGAAGCCGGTATTGCTGACTACTGGTACAAATATGTGGGCTTAGACGGTCGCATCATCGGAATGACCACCTTTGGTGAATCCGCACCGGCTGACGAGCTGTTCAAAATGTTCGGCTTTACGGTTGAAAACGTGGTTAACACCGCTGAAGAGTTGCTCGCTTAATCGCATCTCTACGGCACGTTAATTCTGCTAAGGCCAGTCAGCGATGACTGGCCTTTTTTTATCTCCGCCCTCTAGCACCCTAAATTCGATGTCAAACAGCGACTTAAAACATGGGGGGAGTACTTGATGAACGGACCAGAAGCCAAGCACCACTTAATCATTTAATAAAAATGATCATCATCGCTTTACAAGTGAACAGATTGCTGTACGGTGGTCACAGCTCTGGAACACGGAGCGTCAATGATTCATCAAGTAAAAGGCAACATAAGCTGCACTATTATCTGTATTATAGAGTTTCTAACGTTACCCGCTTTCGCTTCTAGACATGTCATCGACTCCGTTCAAAGCTATCCTATTTTTAGTAATTTAAGAGAGAATGATTATGTCTAATCAAGCAACTGGTA
>NZ_AQOD01000052.1 GCF_000513715.1 Salinivibrio socompensis S35 | reverse complement strand
AACTCGAAGCCAAATGGGGCGACAAATACCCGATAGTGATCAAATCTTGGCGCAGCAAATGGCCGACGTTATCAGGGTACTTTAAGTATCCGGACTACGTGCGAACAGCCATCTACACGACTAACGCGGTGGAGGCGGTCCACCGCCAGTTCCGCAAGCTAACCAAAACCAAAGGGGGCTTTCCAAACGAAAATAGTTTGCTGAAATTATTGTATGCAGGGATACTAAAAGCGTCTGAGCGATGGACACATCCGGTGCAGAATTGGAACCTCACACTGTCGCAGTTGGCAATCCATTTTGAGGGTCGACTGGATGATCACATCGCGCTATGATTTTTAGCTGACACAGAATATTGAACACCCTCCACCAATCAATTAGAATAGACGCCTTAGGGCGTCTTTTTTATTGTCTGAAAATCCGCCACCCTAACCTAAACGCTTCCTTGTGACTTTTTTCCGTCTTTTCAATCGAGTCCGTCAGCACAGTTGCTATTCACCCCGCCACTTCCTTCGTCACTAGACAAATAAGCCTTTGTCTTCTCAGAAACTGTGATACTGTTTAGTTCTCTCCTACAGCTTAGTAGGATCTCTTTTCTTTACTGGGCGAAAGACTCAGCAATTCTTAGTGGCCCTTCTAAGCCTAACCAGGCTTCAATAATGTCTATATCACCGAAAGCAGCACAAAAGCCAACTCGATTAGTACCAGGAAAAACATCTTGTGAAGTCGCCGTTTTAGCACCACAAACTTCCCTATTCGATAGCCAAGATATATTAATCCCAACGGCGATTATTTATTGTGAAGGGCATTTTGGTAAAACTGATGGGAAAACCGCTAATGGCCTTGTTAGATACTCACAAAAGTATCGCATCCTCTCCGTCATAGACAGCTCCCTGGCAAACAAAGACGCGGGCGAAGTTCTCGACAAAACGAAAAATAATATCCCTATTTTCGCCAACCTCGAAGATGCCTTACATAATGAGTCCACACGACCTGATTATTTTATTTTTGGTGTCGCCCCTTCCACAGGTTTACTGTCCGATTTAGACAAAAATGTCATCCTCAACGCCATGTCAAGGCAACTCAATATCGTGAATGGATTGCATGAATTTCTCAATGATGATGTTATTTTTGTTGATGCGAGCAAGAAGAACAACGTCCACATATTGGATATTCGAAAACCAAAGAAAAAAGAAGCGTTAAAAACATTTACCGGGCAAGTCCATAGCGTGACATGCCCCATCGTCGCTATTTTGGGGACAGATTGTGCGCTCGGAAAACGAACCACCACGACAATATTGGCTCAAGAGCTAAGGAAGGTAGGGTTAAACGTTGTCATGGTTGCCACCGGCCAAACCGGCATTATTCAGGGTGAACGCTATTGTGTTGCACTCGATGCAGTCCCCTCTCAATTTTGTGCTGGCGAATTAGAGGCTGTCATCGTCGATGCCTATACTCAAGAAAACCCAGACATTATTTTGGTCGAAGGTCAAGGTGCTCTCAGTCATCCAGCCTTTTCCACTAGCTCATTTATATTGCGAGGGAGCTGTCCGACAGCCGTTATCTTACAACATGCACCGAAACGCCTTTATCGTGTCGATTTCCCGAATATGGAGATACCAACGGTCGCGAGCGAAATCAACCTTATCGAGACATTCTCGAATACACATGTCATTGGGGTCACCCTCAACCACGAAGGAATGTCGATGGGAGAAACATTATCTTATATCAAAACATATACTCATGAACTTAAACTCCCCGTCACCGATCCCTTATCTCAACCGAAAGAGCAATTATTACAGATCCTACTTTCAGCGTTTCCACTGCTAGAAGATAAAATTGAAGCAAAGCAGTGAGCTATCCAAGAGTAGAACTCGATTGCGCTAAAATACACTTCAACACCCAGCTTCTAATAGACAAGCTGACTCTAAAAGGGATAAGCGTCACCCCCGTCACCAAAAGCTGTTTGGGTCATCCTATCATTGCCAATACGCTAATTAATGCTGGCGCGACCATGCTGGCTGACTCACGAGTGAATAATATAAAACGGATGAGAGATGCTGGCATAACAGTGCCAACGCTATTAATACGCTCTCCGATGCTAAGCCAAATAGAGAGCGTAGTAGCATACTGCGATATCAGCCTGAATACTGAAATTGCGGTGATGAGAAAACTCTCTGAGGCTGCTCTACGATGTCATCGCATTCACCAGGTGATCATCATGGTTGAACTGGGAGATTTAAGAGAAGGAGTCATGCCTGGCAACCTTGTTCATCTCGTCAAAGACGTCATTAAGCTGCCCAACATCAAACTAAAAGGTATAGGTGCGAATTTAACCTGCCGTTACGGTGTTGAGCCAGACGATATCAACATGCAACTTTTATCGGATCTTGCTGAGCAGATCGAGATAACGTTTTCACTAAAGCTAGACATCATTTCGGGTGGTAACTCAGGCTCAATAAATTGGGCATTAGCCTATCAAGGCCAAACCCGTATTAATCATTTACGACTAGGCGAAGCGGTTTTTTTAGGCTTAGTCCCGAAAAATCAGCCGCAAATATCGGGCTTATCATCCACGGCGATCACATTAACAGCCGAAGTGATAGAATCGAGCCAAAAACCTTCATATCCTTGGGGAAATAGAGGTGTTAATGCCTTTGGAGAAACCGCTAGCCTACAAAATAGAGGTCAGGTCAACCAAGCCATTCTTGCATTGGGACGACAAGATGTCTGCGTTGACGGATTACACCCTCCCAGCGGCATGACAATCGCCTCATCATGCAGTGATCATTTAATGGTTGAGACAGCAGACCAGATTCTAGCAGTCGGTGAAACCGTCACCTTTGGGTTAGCCTATAGCGCGTTTCTTTCAGCCATGACGTCTGAATTTGTCGATAAAATTTACCAGTAACAGTTAACCTCATCGCATTTTGTTATAACAGGCGTGATAATGCATTTACTCAGCAAGAGCCTGATCTCAAGTCAAAAAATGTGTTTAATCAACCAACACAAATTGTATCGCAACCTTTGCGCTTAGCCTCATACATCAATTTATCAGCTCTGATCAAAATTGTGCCAGAAGAGTCACCTGCCTGTAGCTGCGTCAAGCCAACACTGACGGTTAACGAGACATCGATCGCTTGTTCAATACTCGCAATGGTAACCATACATCTGTGATTTAAATCACTCCTAGGCAGGTATATTGGCAGGAGAAATTCAGCTTTAAGAGCCCATGTTTGCTTATATTTACTAACGGTAATACATGCTACGCAGTCAAGTGATGCGAATGTGCACCTATACCTGGACGCCCCGATAATGGTTAACCTTTCACCATCCGTCATCATCACCTACCGAAACCAAAAGGTGAATAATAATGCTTAAAAAATCAACTAAAAACCGAATGTATTAATTTAAAATCAAAAAATATGAATAAAAAATCACTCCTTATCTCTTTGTCACTATAAAATAAAACCTTCTATTTATCGAGTAATCGATTACTAAAATTTTTATTCCATAGCGATTACTACTCTTTTTTTGGTTTTATTTGGTCGTTTATTCTACCTGAACAAGAGCTGAATGGTCATTGGCTCGAACCCGCATATAGAAAATAGAGCAAAAAAACTAATTGATAGTTAACTCAAAATTAACACCATTGTCATGGTGCTGACGCATTGCTAGCATAAATCCACATTCGCAAACCAACCATCTACCCACATTTTGTGGTACTAAAAGGATCGCGAATGCCAAGGAATAGGCTGTCGCCCGGTATTTAGAATAACGGAAAGGTACCGTCATCAGATAGTAACGTCTAAAAATCAGAACGCTTACTCTCGGTGAATAATGATAAAGCGGCAGGACTCGGTAGTTTATTAAAGAAGGGATACTTTAAAGTGAGCAATACAATCCAAAAAACAGCGCTTGCCGCTGCCATCTCTCTCGCCAGCACAACAAGCTTTGCCGGTGAATTGGGCTCTTTGACCAGTGAAATAAAAGTCAACGACTATGAAAAAGGCCTAACCAAAACAGAAGTTACGATCGGTAAAGGCTCGTATAAGTTGACCGACGATAACAGCTTTCTTTTTGACATTGATAAAGACTTTATCAAGAGAGAAGGAGAAGATAGAAAAGAAGGTTGGGATACTCAATTTGGCCTAGCCCAAGGCGTAGGCACTGTGGGTGACTTCGATGCAACCATGTATTATTTGTTTCGCTATGATGCCTCTTGGAAAGCCAGTGATGCATCCGATAGCTCAGATACAAAGCAATACATTATTGCTCCGTACTTCAGTAAAGACATCACCCTTGGCGGAAAAGATTTCTCCTTTGGTATCGAGCTGTGGGCACAATTGGGTAACGACAATGATGATAGCCTAAAAAATATTAGTGGCGCGGAAACCAACTTTTACCTTTCTGGTGATCTGTCTGAACACTGGAATCTCGAACTAGCATGGTATAACTTCGATTATTATGACACGGATGAAGAGGAGTACGATTACCAAATTGGTACCGAGAACTATTTGACCTACTCGCTCCCACTCGTCTCAGGCTTTTCATTTAACATTGAGAACTATGTTGAGGCATATCATACACCAGATTCAGATACCACATTGGCTTGGGCGCATATTCAGCCTGAGTTTGAATTTAAAAAGCAAGTGAATGAAAACTTCTCTTGGCATGCTGGTGTATCTTACGAAGCCTTTAGTTGGGAATTTAAAGATGCAAAAGGCAATAAAAATGACAAAGATATCTTCGACAATAACGAATTCCAAGCCTATTTAGGTTTTACCATTAAGTAACCGTGCCACACTGCAGGCAAATTCAACTTGCCTTTTGCCTGCAGTGTTTAAATAACATAGCCCCTTCCC
>NZ_AQOD01000051.1 GCF_000513715.1 Salinivibrio socompensis S35 | reverse complement strand
CACGAGTTGAAAATGTTGAGATTGAAAAGTAATTCAGCATCAGCTTGTTGGTGGTGACAGCACCACCATAGAAAGCCGTGGGCCTTTGGTTCACGGCTTTTTAATTTGTCTATACATGATCACATTGTCAGGATAAAACACTGGGTTTATTAGTTATCTCGTTGTAACGTTTTGTTGTCTAGTTGTAATAAAAGGAAGCATTATGCTGACAGCACGCCCAGGCGACTTTATTGATGCGGCTCTTACCGCGCCTCACGCGTTTCAAGCCGACCAATGGCATCAGTCGTCTCTGACCTTCACACACCACATGCCCGGTGTGGTTCGCATCCAACCTGACAACCCCACGGTTTCGCGTTGCGTGGTCTTATCTTCGGGGATCCATGGCGACGAAACCGCGCCGATTGAATTAATTGATGGGCTACTGGCTGATATTCTCAGTGGTGCATTTACGCCGACCGTGCCGTTACTGCTCATTATTGGTCACGCGGAAGCCATTAAAGCCCATACCCGTTTTCTTGAAGATAACTTGAACCGTCTCTTTGGCGGGTGGAATCCAGAAAAAAACGAAGAGCACTATCTGGCCAATCAGCTTCAGCAAGCGGTGAGTACGTTTTTGCCCGCGCAGCCCGCGTCGATGCAGCGTTGGCATTTAGATTTACACAGTGCTATTCGTGACTCGCATCACTATATGTTTGGCGTGATCCCCACAACACCTAAAGCGACGGATGTACGCCCACTGGCCGCTTTGCTCAATGATGCCAACATGGATGCGACCGTTTTGTCACAATCCCCATCACCGACCTTCAGCTGGTACAGCGCCAACACCATGATGCTTTGGCCGCGACGTTGGAAATGGGACGCGTTGCACCATTGTATGAAAATGATATGCGCGAATATGCGCCACTTAATCAGACATTACGCACCCTCCTTACCGCGACGACGTTGCTTCTGCACTCGCACCTATGCGTTTTTATCGGGTGACGCGCACCTTAACCAAGCACACCGAGCAGTTTGCGTTGTCGTTCCCATCATCGGCGAAAAACTTTACCCCGTTTCAACAAGGCGAGTGCTTAGCCACGGATGAAGGGGAACAAATTCATGCCGAGCAAGACGGTGAAGTCGTTATCTTCCCCAATGCCAAGGTGCCGGTTGGGCATCGGGCCGGGCTATTAGCGACCCCTTTTCGTCCTGATACCGACCAACCCTTGTATGTGAATACGACGCCAGCGTAATACCGTACTCTCGCGACATGCTGGGCGTTAGCGCTTTTCAACCGGTGACTCAATCGGTAAAGTGCATCGCACTATGTGCTGAATAGATGATGAACGACCCATGCAAGTGTCATCACTCACCGCCCGCCAACAAACTCGTTGGCGGCGCGCGTTATGTCTTTTTTCCTGTCTTTTGTTGTTAGCCAGTGGCGCGGCGCTGAGCGTGGGGGAGCTATGGATTAATCCATTGTCACCTGGCTCGCCATTAGAGCAGCAACTGCTGATCCAGCTTCGCTTACCTCGGGTGTTAGCGGCTTTACTGATTGGAGCGTCGCTGGCGATGGCGGGGGCGAGTTTACAGGTCTTACTGGGTAATCCTTTGGCTGAGCCGGGTGTGCTTGGCATTTCCGGTGGCGCGAGCATTGCGGTGGTCTTATTACTGCTGCTTGCACCTGCGTGGGCGTCGAGCTCGCATATGGCGGTTGCTGCGATGCTGGGCGCCAGTATCTTTACCTTGATATTAGTGATCTTGGCGCGCCGGGCTTTAGCTACGTCTCGTATTCTATTGGTGGGGGTCGCACTCAGTATCTTAGCCGGAGCAGGGGTAACACTGGCATTTTATTTCAGTACCGACTTTAACTTACGCCAATTAATGGTTTGGTTAATGGGAACGCTATCGGGGATGCGTTTAGAGCATGTTGCGATATTGTCGATAACGTTACCTTGTATTGCGCTATTATGGCGCTACGGGCAAAAACTCGATCAGCTGATGCTTGGCGACCAACAAGCGCAGCAACTCGGACTTGATACCCATCGGCTGCGTTGGCAATTGATTGTGCTCGTGAGCATACTGGTTGGGGTGTCGGTCGCGGCGGCGGGCGTGATTGGCTTTATTGGGCTGATTGTGCCGCATTATTTGCGCTTATGGTTAGGCAGCCGTAACCGCTATTTGTTGCCAATGTCGGCGCTTGCCGGTGCATTATTGCTCGTCTGTGCGGATACTCTCGGACGGCTTATTATTCCTTCTGCGGAGTTGCCTGTTGGCGTGGTGACCAGTGTGATTGGCGCGCCTTTATTTATTTGGATGTTAGTGAGGGCCGGATAATGGTGGTTCATGCGCAAGATATCAGTTTGCCGCCGCGGCTTTTACCCCTTTCGCTGTCCGTCGACGCCGGGCAAGTGGTACATTTGATTGGGCCGAATGGCAGTGGCAAAAGCACTTTGTTACGGCTTCTTTCGGGACTAGAGATACCAGAGGCTGGCCACGTTGCGATCAATGGCCAACGTCTCGGCGGTCAAACTCGCCAAACGTTGGCGCAGTGGCGCGGCTACCTGATGCAGCATCAACGTCCCGCGTTCGTCATGGCGGTATTTGAATACCTCAATCTCGTGCTTGATAGCTTACAAGGGCAAAGCTTGCAGTTACCAGCCGGCAGCGTGCGTGATGAGGCGGTGAATCATATCGCCTCGCGTTTAGCTGTTTCCGATAAACTTCATCGGCGCATTGATAGCTTGTCTGGAGGAGAGTGGCAACGTGTTCGTCTCGCCGGTGCCTTATTACAAGTGTTGCCGTCACTTAACCCTCACGCGTGTCTGCTATTACTGGATGAACCGGCGACCGGGCTGGATGTGGCACAACAAGAAGTGATTTATCAAGAAATTGGTACAATGGCAGCCGCCTATGGCATTGCGATTATCATGGCTAATCACGATCTCAACCGGACATTGGTACATGCCGATAAGGTGTTATTGCTTAACCAAGGGCGCCTTGTGGCTACTGGGCGCCCTGACCAGGTGTTAACCGATCGCCAACTTTCAGAGGTGTTTGCGACTCCGCTTGAGCAAATCTCAACGGTAAACGGCCCTGTGATTATGCGTGCGCGATCGACTTAATCGTCATGCGTTACTCGTCACGCTCATCGTTGTCGATAACCGTTAATTTGGCGCGAATAAAGTCGGCATGATCGACATAAAGTAGCTCGGCAGTTTTGCGGATCACGGCTTCTTCTAAGGGATCGATGTTGTCGTCTGCGTAAGCCACCGACCACATGGCTTCGATAAGCAAAATCCGTGTTTGCGGGTCGAGATCGCGTAATTTGTCAGTATATTCATAGAGTGACGTTGCATGCTCACTGTGCTGTCGCGCTTGCTCAAGTAACGATTCGGCTTGCGCGGCCTCAAGCGATAACAGTTGGCAGATCCGTGCTTTCTTGGTGGCTTTCTCTCGTTCATCGATATTATGATCCGCCATGGCTACTTCACTGAGTAGGCCGGCCATCGCTTGGTGCCGTGATAAGCCTGCTTGATCACCCTGTTGTCCTAGATCGGCCGCAAAGGCAGATTCTAATTTACTAAATAGCTGTTTAAGCATGGCGCTTCTCCCTACTGCGAAGTCATTTAGGTCTGTCATAGAATACGGCGTGAATCCTATGCAGGTTTGATTCTTTTTACTTTGTGATAGGATGCGACACCAATCAACCTTATTTATCGGCTGTGACACTGATAAACGCCTTAAAAGATTAAGCAGTAAGCAGGAATCGCCTTGAGTTCACGTCATCACAACACGCCAGACACGCTATTTGCAGCGTTAAACGATTGTATGCTGCAAGACCGTTTTCGTTTTAAAAAGCGCATTCACGGCGCACAAAAAATCAATAAAAACGACGCCAAACAAGCCGTTTACGATCAAATCGCCGCGGACATGGCGCACAGCATGCAGCGCGTTTTATCTCGACAGACGAGCACGCCAACGATTAGCTACCCAGAGGCATTGCCGGTCAGTCAGAAAAAAGACGACATTGCCGAGGCGATTGCCAACAATCAGGTAGTGATTATTGCCGGTGAAACGGGGTCGGGAAAGACCACTCAGCTACCCAAGATCTGTTTGGAGCTGGGGCTGGGTGTGGCAGGCACCATTGGTCATACACAACCGCGTCGTTTGGCAGCGCGCTCCGTTGCTGATCGCATTGCTGATGAGCTTGATGTCGAGCTTGGCCGTAGCATCGGCTATAAAGTACGTTTTAACGACAAAGTATCAGATGCCACGCAAGTGAAACTGATGACTGACGGGATCTTGTTGGCGGAAATCCAGCATGACCGTTATCTCAACCAGTATGACTGCATTATCATCGACGAGGCACACGAACGCAGCCTCAATATCGACTTTATTCTCGGCTATTTACGTGAGTTGCTACCAAAGCGTCCCGACTTAAAAGTCATCATCACCTCGGCAACCATCGACCCAGAACGTTTCTCTAAGCATTTCAACAATGCACCCATGATTGAGGTGTCGGGCCGTACCTATCCGGTTGACGTGCGTTACCGCCCCTTGGTTGAAGACGATGAAAGCGACCGCGATCAGCTTGAAGCAATCAGCGAGGCCGTCGATGAGCTTTGCACCGAAGGGCCAGGCGACATTCTGATCTTTATGAATGGTGAGCGAGAAATTCGTGACACGGCCGATCACTTACAGCGTCGCCAGTTACGGGATACCGAGATCTTACCACTCTATGCTCGGCTTTCTGCCAACGAACAAAACCGTGTTTTTCAATCTCATTCTGGGCGAAGGATTGTGCTGGCCACCAACGTCGCAGAAACCTCGTTGACGGTCCCGGGGATAAAATATGTGATTGATCCGGGTACGGCGCGCATTTCACGCTATAGCTACCGCACCAAGGTACAGCGACTGCCGATTGAGCCAATTTCGCAAGCCAGTGCCAATCAGCGTAAGGGCCGTTGCGGACGTGTTTCAGAAGGGATTTGTATTCGTCTTTATAGCGAAGACGATTTTTTAGGTCGTCCTGAGTTTACCGATCCGGAAATTCTTCGTACCAATCTGGCGTCGGTGATTTTGCAAATGACGGCGCTTGGCCTTGGTGATATCCAAGCCTTTCCGTTTGTTCAGCCGCCCGATAGACGTCACATAAAAGATGGCGTGCGTTTGCTCGAAGAGTTGGGCGCGATTAAACCTGACCAAGCGGCCACGAAACGTAAGCTGACAGGCGTGGGTAAAACCCTTGCTAAGCTTCCAATTGATCCGCGGTTAGCGCGCATGGTGATTGAAGCGCCTAAACAGGGCGCACTCAAGGAAGTGATGGTGATTGCTGCCGCGTTAGCGATTCAAGATCCGCGCGAGCGCCCGGCGGACAAGCAACAACAAGCCGATGAGCAGCACCGCCGGTTTGCGGATAAAGAGTCCGACTTTTTGGCGTATGTGAATCTGTGGGACTACGTTAAAGAGCAGCAACAGTTGCTGTCGAATAACCAGTTCCGCAAACAGTGTAAAAAAGACTATCTCAATTATCTGCGGGTACGGGAGTGGCAAGATGTGCACTACCAAATCACCCAGGTGATGAAAGAGCAAAACAGCCTACTTAACCAAGAGCCGGCCAGTTATCAGGCGGTGCATATGGCTTTATTAGCCGGCATGTTGAGCCATATTGGTTTAAAAGACCAAGAAAAGAACGATTACCAGGGGGCGCGTAATGCACGTTTCCATATTTTCCCTGGCTCGGGCTTATTCAAAAAACAGCCTAAATGGGTGATGGTGGCCGAGCTGGTGGAAACCTCCAAGTTATGGGGGCGAATTGCGGCGCGGATCCAACCGGAATGGGTGGAGCCATTGGCGGAGCACCTGATTAAGCGCACGTACAGCGAGCCGCACTGGTCACGCAAGCAAGCGGCGGTGATAGCAAGCGAGAAAGTGACCTTGTACGGGATCCCAGTTGTCGCTAGCCGAAAAGTAAACTATGGCCCGATTGATCCGGTGCTGAGTCGCGAGTTATTTATTCGCTCGGCGTTGGTCGAAGGTGATTGGCAGACCAAACATGCCTTTTTCCGACAAAACCAAAAACTGCTCGCGGAGGTGGAAGAACTAGAGCTTAAATCTCGTCGCCGCGATATATTGGCAGACGATGACACCTTGTTTGATTTTTATGACCAGCGTCTCGATCACAGCGTGGTCAGTGGTCGTCATTTTGATAGCTGGTGGAAAAAAGCCCGTCAAGACGACCCAGACTTACTCAATTTCGAAAAAGCCATGCTGCTGCAAGGCGATGCCAGCCATGTCACTGAGTTGGATTACCCTAACTTTTGGCATCAAGGTAACGTCAAACTCAAGCTCAGCTATCAGTTTGAACCCGGGCGAGATCATGATGGGGTCACGGTGCATATTCCGTTACCGATTTTGAATCAGGTATCTGAAGAGGGCTTTGATTGGCATGTACCCGGTCTACGTCATGAGCTGATTGTCGCATTGATCAAGTCTTTGCCTAAGCCGTTACGTCGTAACTTTGTTCCAGCACCAAACTATGCCGACGCAATCTTACAGCGCGTGACGCCATTAGATGCGCCTTTGCTGGATAGTATGGAAAAAGCCCTTAAGCAGATGTCAGGGGTGACGATTGCGCGTGAAAGCTGGAACTTCAGCCAATTGCCCGAGCATTTGCGGATGCAGTTCCGCGTCGTCGATGATAAAAATCGAACCCTAGTGGAAAGTGAAGATCTGAACGCGCTTAAAGTGTCACTCAAAGATCAGGTCCAGGCGACGTTGTCGGATGTGGCGGATGATGACATCGAGCAGCAGGGGATTACCCAATGGCACTTTGGCAGCTTGCCATCGCGTTATCAGCAGAAAAAGCATGGGTTTGAAGTGAAGGCTTACCCGGCACTGGTGGATGAAAAAGACAGTGTCGCGATTCGTTTGTTTGAAACAGAAGATCAACAACAAAAAGCGATGCAGGCTGGGCAACGTCGATTGATTTTACTCAATGTGCCATCGCCGATTAAATACCTCCATGCCCACTTACCAAACAAATCGAAGTTAGGCCTGTATTTTAACCCGTATGGGCGCGTGCTGGACTTAATTGATGATTGTATTGCCTGTGGCGCCGACAAGTTGATTGCTCAGTACGGTGGCCTGACGTGGGAAGAATCCGCGTTTGAGTCTCTAAAAGAGAAAGTGCGCGCAGAGCTGGGCGATACGGTGGTCGAGATTGCTCAGCAAGTTGAGCAAATCCTAACTCATGCGTTTAACATCAATAAAAAACTGAAAGGCAAAGTGGATTTGTCGATGGCGTTTGCCATGTCTGATATTAAAGCGCAATTGGAAGGCTTGATATACAAAGGCTTTGCCACCGATTGTGGCTGGGAGCGGCTACCGGATATTTTGCGGTATATGAAGGCAATTGAGCGTCGGCTAGAAAAACTGCCGATCGATCCAACGCGCGATCGTAACCATATGCTCAAGATAGAGTCGGTCATGAACGACTATAAAGCGCTGTATAACAAGCTGCCAAAAGGAAGGCTGATTCCTGATGAAGTGAAAGCCATTGGTTGGATGATTGAAGAGCTACGCGTGAGTTACTTTGCTCAGCAACTTGGTACCCCGTACCCGGTGTCTGATAAGCGGATAAAAAACGCAATCGCTGCGCTTTAATCGTGGCAACCTTCTGCCACCGTCGGATCGCGCGTGTATTCCGGCCTGCGATAGATTGATTAAATTACTTAACTATCAATAGTTAATAAAACCGTGTCTTGATGGCACGGTTTTTGTTTTTGTCAATACGGGCACTCTACTAGGTAGCCCGTATTGCAGTGGCAAAATAAGGAACATAACATGATGCGATTAACACTTCCCCCATGGTGCTTGGCGGTATTGGGGCTGATTACGTTGAGCCTTTCTCACCCGGCATTGGCCAGTTTTAAAGATGACGTCAGTGGTTTGTATCAATCCCTTCACTTTGAAGGTGAGGTGTCTTATCACGCCTTTGCTGATGCCTATCGCCACTTTTCCCAGCATCACAGCGCCAAACCTGTGATGACCCTCATCGATTATGGTAAGCCATCGACCGAAAAACGCTTTTGGGTGATCAACGTAAAAACGCGCGACGTCCTTTTTCGTTCGTATGTTTCGCATGGCAAGAATAGCGGCAATGTGTATGCCAAGACATTTTCTAATCGGGTTAATTCGTTGCAAACATCCCTCGGCATTTATCGTGCGGCGGAAACGTATCACGGCAAACACGGCTATTCGCTGCGCTTAGATGGGCTCTCTGAAGGCTTGAATGACAAGCGCGTGAACGAGCGATTGTGATTCACGGTGCTGACTATGCCAATCCAGCAATGATTGAGCAAAGCGGTCGTCTGGGACGCAGCTGGGGGTGTCCGGCACTGCCCACCGATTTGTCATCTCGTGTGATTGATGTGATAAAAAATGGCACCTTCATCTATGCCTTTTCCTACCAGGCATAAAAAGCCCGCGAGTCAGTTATCATGATGCAATGCAAACCCCATTGTCGAACAATGACTGTTGTTAGCTTTCTGCCAAGTTAACCTTCTTTTTCTCCGTATCGGTTTGGATTCTGGTTAGCCTTTAACCTCATGCGATAAGGAGTGCAGTGATGGGATATATGAATCGGCTCAGTATTGGTTTACTTTCTGCTTGTGCGTTATACCCGGCCATGTCATTGAGTGCACCGTCGGCACCGGCATTGATGCACGGCGTGGATGGACAGTTAGCATCACAAAGCTATCAAGGCTTTTGGGCAAGTGAAAAGCTAGACGGGATTCGAGCTTACTGGACCGGCACGGAATTGCTGACCCGCCAGGGCAACCCCATTTATGCACCGCAATCTTTTCTCGCAGCATTGCCTAATGTCGCCCTGGATGGTGAGCTGTGGGCCGGACGCGGTGAGTTTCAAACGGTACTGAGAACGGTGCTTGATCAGACGCCAAATGACAATGACTGGCAACGTATCGGCTTTTATGTGTTTGACCTTCCTCAGCATCCAGGACGTTTCTCCGAGCGCTATTTGGAACTCAAACATCTGGTTGCTGATCAAGCAGATGTTATCCAGTTAGTCGAGCAGCAGCCAGTCGCTAATGACTCAGCTCTGGCTGATCGGCTGACCCAAATCACCGACGCCGGTGGTGAAGGTTGATGCTGCATCACCCCGACAGTTTGTACCTTGGCGATCGTGTTGACAGTTTAATTAAGCTTAAGGCTTTCCAAGAAATCGATGTGTCCGTAGTGGATATGAACCCAGGTCAGGGCCGTTTAAGCGGAATGATGGGATCACTTCAAGTGCGGATGATGGATGGCACTGTGTTTAATGTGGCTCTGGTTTTACCGATCAACAGCGCCACGATCCACCTAAGAAAGGGCAAACCATTATTGTGCGTTATAACGGTGTCACAGAGAAAGG
Organism: Salinivibrio socompensis S35; assembly: GCF_000513715.1. GTDB lineage: Bacteria > Pseudomonadota > Gammaproteobacteria > Enterobacterales > Vibrionaceae > Salinivibrio > Salinivibrio socompensis. The sequence continues at coordinate 28,410 of NZ_AQOD01000051.1, read as the reverse complement.
GATCCCACGTTTTGCCCGCTTTATACGAGAAAAAGCCGCGCTCTAGACGCGACCTTGTTCGTGAGTGAAAGGCCATCATTAGTGAGATGAGGTTGTCGATGACGTCACTGTCTCAGAGGGGTATCCGAAGCTGAATGCCGTAATGCGTGGTCAATGCATTGGCAATCGGTGCTGTACTTTTTCTTGCCGGTTTTTCCAATACCGGGGTTAAAGCTATTGGTGGGATCAAGCTGATGATAAAAGTTGGCTAAATCGGGCTCTGCTGCATAAAGGTGCCCGACATTGTGCTCTGCCGGGTATTTCGCGCCACGGGTTTCTAATCGTGCCAACATGTTGGCTTTGATTGTTGCCACATCAGCGCCTTTTCTAATCACATAGTCTTGGTGGAACACATGACAGAAGAAATGGCCATAATAGAGCTTGGCGACTATGTCTTGTTCAATCTCTTCGGGCAGGTGTTCTTGCCATTCGATTTCATTCCGTTTAAGTGCAATATCGAGGGCCAGAATATCTTCACTGTCCCGGCGATGCATGGTGTGATAGCGGATCGCTGCACCAGCGGCGGCAAACCGGTGTAACATCGCTTTTTTTGCTTCATCCGTATTACAGGCAAAATAGTCACTGTCTGGGTGATCGGCAAAGAAGCGGCTTAAAAACGCCGATGTCTCATTAATGCCCTCGTCAGCGGCTTTAACGATCAAGTGATGTTCATATCGATCGCGAAACGCCAGCATTCGTCTGGGTAAATGCTGAGGAAATAATTGGCTGGCGTACTGCATCACTTTATCGGGCAGGGACTTAGGCAGCAGCGGCACTTTGTCTAGCCAGGCGGTGATCTGGGCTTTTAAGGCAAACATCTTCGGTATTGAGTCGGTACCTAGTTGCCCAATCGCGAGAAACACATCTTTACCGTAACGCTCGGCGATATTAAACGCATCGCGGTGCATGTATTCGCCGACTTCCGGCAAATGCGACAACTCGGACAATACACGTCGACGCAGCGTATTGAAGACATCAGGGTCATTGGTACCCAGATAAAAAACTTGCTCGCGCTCAGGAATGGGATAGGTATCTAAACGCACAGCAAACACCGCGAGTTTACCGGCACAGCCGCTGACTTCATGCAGGCGACGTTTGTCCGCGTTATAGCGAGCAGGGCTGTCGGCATCGACATCACGCAAGATGTGTTCGTAGTCATGGGCAGAGGCTTTACGGTCGTCAAACAGAACGTCTTCGGGGCGGTAATCCCCTTTTTCTACACGAGAGAGTATGGTTTCTGGATCGTCACCCAGCGCGATTCCTAGATGGTTGACTAACACTAACTCGCCGTGTTCGGTGAGTTGCGCGAACAACGAATATTCCGTATAAGCTGGCCCACGCTTTACCAGCGCGCCGCCTGAATTGTTCGCCACGCCGCCGACAATTGAGGCGCCAATGCACGACGAGCCGATAACCGAGTGGGGCGCGCGATGAAGTGGGCGTAAAGTTTGCTCTAGGTGGTGCAGTGTGGTGCCGGGGAAGCTGACCACTTGCTTGCCATCATCAATCAATTGTAAACCGTCTAAGCGAGTGGTGTTGATAATAACGACATCACGATCATAGTCATCCCCTTTAGGCGTAGAGCCCTCAGTTAACCCTGTGTTAGCGGCTTGCATAATCATGACTACATCGGCTTCAACACATGCTTGTAGCACTCGCCACTGCATGACCAAAGACGTTGGAAATATAACGGCCAGTGCAGCTCCCCCTCCCGAACGCCACCCCATGCGATAGTGCTGGGTCTGACTTTTATCGGTGAGGAGATTGTCTTTTCCCACGATGTCCGTCAACGTCGAGAGAAATGCTTGTTGTTGCGTTGACGACAAACGTGATGGGGTATTCATAAGCGTTCCTTTCCTTCATGTTTTACAAAGGCTGGGGGTCAGCCTAGCTGGCCCGTTTGTGGTGAGAAAGGCCGAGACACGCTCGACCTTATCGGTTTAGATTACGCCGCGGTGAGCCCATCAGCAAATTGCAGTATGTTCACCAGTACAATGCCAATGATGCCGGCTGCAACAAGATAGTAGAGCGTTGGTAAAATCGTTTTTCTGAGCGTCGCGCCTTCACGCCCAAGCAAGCCAACGGTTGCAGAGGCGGCAACGACATTGTGTATTGCAATCATATTGCCAGCTGCCGCGCCAACGGCTTGCAGGGCAATCACGACCACCGTTGATGCGCCCAGCGTTTGTGCTACTTCAAACTGGAATTGACTAAACATCATGTTGGAGACAGTGTTTGAGCCGGCAATAAACGCACCTAATGCCCCAATAGTGGCACTCAGTGCAGGGAAACCATCGCCTACTAGATCTGCGGCAAATCGTGCGGTCATCACGGGCATACTGACGAGATCTGCACCATTAACGCCTGAGTTGATAAAAATACGCACCATTGGGATGGTAAAGACTAAAACAAAGCCAGCGCCAATGAGTGTTTTACTCGACTCGCGTGCGGCTGTCATGAGCGGTGCCAATTGACGGGCTTGTAACAAGACGGCAATCAACGCCACAAACGCCAGGATACCTCCTGGAAGGTATAAAGGCTGGATGGCGGCATTGATGCCCGTTTCACCAAATAGCGCAGAGAAACTTAGGCTGACATCCGTCAGTGCGGTTTTAGCGGTTGGGCTGACGCGGCTAATCACTAAGAAGACAGCTAACAAGATATAAGGCGTCCAAGCCATAGCCATGCTCATGGGTTTTTCTTGGATTTTGAGGTCCATTTTCAGTGAGCCTAACCAATGTGTTGGCCATGTCGATTCATCATCAAAATCCCATTGCGTTTTAGGGACCAGAAATCCTTTCCGCGCGGCGATTGTTACCAACATAATGCCGACGAGCCCACCCATCAGCGATGGAAACTCAGGCCCCAGCAGCCAACCGGTGAGCGCATAGGGAACCGTAAAGGCTAAACCGGCAAAAATCGCAAAAGGCGCGATCGCCAAGCCTTCTTTCCAGCTTTTGTTTTTACCAAAAAAACGAGTCAGCATCATCGCCATGAGTAGCGGCATCAGGGTGCCGATAAAAGCATGAATAAACGAAACCTGGGTAGTGATTGCCTGTAGATAGGTGGCCCAGTGGCTACCGTTGGCGGTGAGAGTTTGCCCAATCGCATGACTGTCTAACCCTTTATTAACCCCGACGATAATCGGGGTCCCAACGGCACCAAATGACACAGGGGTAGACTGAATCATCATACCGACGACAACCGACGGCAAGCGCTGGAAAGCCAATGGCAACCAGGAGAGGCGCAGCAATTGCAGCCGGTGTGCCAAACCCTGACGCGCCCTCAATAAAAGAGCCGAAGCACCAAGCGATAATAATGGCTTGTATCCGTCTGTCGTCCGAAATGGTGGTAAAGCCATTACGAATGACGATGATCGCGCCTGTGTGCTTTAGGGTGTTAAGTAAAAGGATGGCACCAAATACGATCCACAGGACAGCGGCGGTAATGATGAGTCCTTGGGCAATAGAGGCGGATACACGCGCTGCGCTCATTTGCCACTGGAATAGTGCGATCAAGACTGTCATGATAAAAGCGACCGGCATTGCCTTTTTGGCCGGCCAGTTTAAACCCACCAGTAAAATAGCAGCCACCACTATGGGTGAGAACGCAATGAGGGCGTAGAGGGTATCTGTCATAAGTATTCCTTAGTTAGGCGTCTCTTCCGTTAAATCACGTAAAAAATGACGTCACTCATGTGTTGTTATTTTGCTGACAGCTCGGTGACGTGATGTTAAACAAATGTGACATTACGCGTTTACATTTCTCTGATATATGGAAATAATGAAAATAATTACTTCCATTACTGACACAATATGCCTAAAACAGATGATCTCGTTCTTTTTGCTCAAGTTGTTGAGTATGGCTCTTTTAGCAAGGTCGCGGAAATAAATTCCCTGACAAATTCCGTAGTTAGCAAACGCGTTAAAAAGCTTGAAGAAGGCTTAGGCGTGCAGCTTTTGTATCGCACCACGCGCAAACTGACCCTCACTGATGCAGGGCGGACCTTGTACCAAGGTGCAAAAACTGTGAAGCAGGCCGCCGACGAGGCGTTTGATGCCGTTGCAGGACTTGGGGAAGCGATTACCGGTCAGATAAAAATATCCGTCCCGACAATTTCGGGGGAGTTGCTGTTAGCCGAAGCTGTCGCCGAGTTTTGTGGTCAGTATCCTGGCTTGAATATTGATATGTCGTTGAATAATCGGTTCGTGGATTTGCTTGATGAAGGCTTCGATTTAGTGATCCGTACAGGGTACTTGGAAGACTCGAGTCTTATCGCTCGCCATATTCTCGATTCTCAGTGGGTCGTATGTGCAGCGCCGGATTATATTGCTCGTCATGGCCGACCTCAGCACCCCATTGAGCTTAAACAGCATAACTGCTTGCAATACGCGTATCAGACCACAGGTGCGAGTGATTGGGAGTTTAAAGGCGAGCATAAAAATCAAGTCATCAAAGTGACCGGTAATCTGTCTACGGATAACCCGATTGCATTGCGCCAGGGAGCGTTGAGTGGTCATGGGATCGCTTATGTGCCGCGCTGTTTGGTGTATAACGATTTAATCGAAGGGGATTTGATTGATCTGTTCCCTGATCAAGTGGGAAAAAAACTAGGGATTTATGCCGTTTATCCGTTTACACGCCAACCGCCGAAAAAGGTGCGCTTATTGATTGAACATATTCGCAATAAGTATTTGGCTATTCAGCACTGCTTCTAGTTCGCACAGCTTCTAGGGAATCAGTATTCACTGGGCGAGTTCATCACTGTGAGTGGCCCTGATTAGCGAGCTTCAGGCCGATAGGACACTATAAAGTCACGAGGCTATGTGGTGCTGTAAGCGTCTTTTCGCTGATTAAATCGCTCAACCAGGTCTTGAATGGCCGCTTCACAATAGGGGCGTAATCCACTGGCCACCATGGTTTTTCGGCCATGACCGACACGTTGACCGTTCACAATGAAATCAAAGGCAAGCTCGACTTTTCCTCTTTTTCCGCTGACATGCATCGCCGAATCGGAGAGCTCGACTTGCGCAGAGGCAATCGATAAATCGTCGAATGCTAGGCTCATTTTTTCATACATCACCAATGGGCGATCGGTGTTTATCATCATCTGTTGCTCACGCATCAGTGGCACCATGATGTGGGGAAAGTTCTTGCCAGAAAACTGAACATAATGAGTCGCTATTTCGGTCGCCAATGCCTGATCATGACGAACCGCGCCGCGTCGAGTCATGGTTAGGTAGCGCTTTTGATCATCGTCGACGACAGTGACTTCCTCATCTGTTTCAACGATAGTTAAAGGGGTGTTGGCACTGATCATGCCATTAAACTGAATTTCAATTTCCTCACTGATCCCCGTTTTTGCGAGCAAAATAGAAAGGAGTAAATCCCCCGGCACACAAAATCGTGACGCATCGGTATCATGAATGGGGTTAACGTCACCGGCAACGCGTTTCGCAAAATCACTCGCTTGTTGGCGAGTAAAAATCAGTTTTCCATCTTGCTCAGAATAATAATGTTCTAAATTCATAGTGAGTAACAGATACGAGAAATAAGCGGCCATTGTAACCCAAGCAGTGCCAAGCATTGGTCTAGCCAGTCGTTACATCGCTTATTTGTGAGTGATGTCAACGACTAAGGTCTAAAACCACAATGCTTCAATGGTAAAGGCGAGAGTGGTATAAATAGCGTAGGTTAATGAATTAACAAGGATAGGCGTATGACATTCCCTTATCAACACATCGTAATTTTAACCGGCGCTGGTATATCAGCGGAATCAGGGATAAAAACATTCCGTGATCAAGATGGTTTGTGGGAAGAACACCACATTGAAGATGTTGCAACGCCTGAGGGATTTGAGCGCAATCCGACCTTGGTGCAGCAATTTTACAATGATCGCCGTCGCCAGTTGCAGTCGGGGGTGAATCCGAACCCTGCGCATGAGGCCTTGGCTTACTTGGAAAAAACGACCAATGCGACCGTACTGGTGGTGACACAAAACATTGATGATCTTCATGAACGAGCCGGTACCGAACAGATTATCCATATGCATGGCGAGCTGTTAAAGGCGCGCTGTAGCTATTCTCAGCAAACCATTGATTGGAAGGGCGATATTTCGGAGTCTGACCATTGTCACTGTTGTCAGATGCCTGCACCTTTGCGGCCTCATGTGGTTTGGTTTGGTGAAATGCCATGGGGCATGGGGAAAATCCATGAGGCGTTAAACCAAGCGGATTTGTTTATCTCAATAGGGACATCAGGGGCCGTTTATCCCGCCGCTGGTTTTGTGCATGAAGCGGCGATGCATGGCGCCCATACGATTGAAATTAACCTCGAACCGAGTGCGGTTGAGAGCGAGTTTGATGAGCGGCGCTACGGCAAAGCGAGCACCTTGGTACCTAAGCTGGTGGATGAGATTTTGGCACTCGAGCGATAAATCAGGGGTGAACAAGTATTGTTCGCTGATATGGCGGTGGGAGTGAGAAACGCGCCGAATAGGGTAAACGCAAAAAGGAGACCATTTAATCATGGTGAGCTCCTAATAACATAAAAGAAGGGTGGCTAACCTGTCAGCCACCCAAGGGCAAGATTATTTTAGTCGATCTTTGGCTAGCCATTGTGAACACATGACCAGCACGAGTGACACAATCAGCATAATGGTGGCGAGAGCGTTAATTTCTGGCGACACGCCGACTTTTACCATGGAGTAGACTTTGAGAGGTAATATTTCATAACCTGGCCCGGTGACAAAGGAGCTAACAATGACATCATCCAGTGACAAGGTGAAGCTTAGTAACCAGCCCGCAGCCACCGCGGGAGCGGCTAGCGGTAGGATGATTTTGGTCAAAATAACCCATTCGCTCGCGCCTAAGTCACGTGCGGCTTCAAGCATTTTGACGTCAAAGCCATTTAAGCGGCTGTAAACCGTGACCACGACAAACGGCAGACAAAAAGTGATGTGTGACAGCAGCAAGGTCAAAAATCCTAATTGCGCGCCCATTAAGATAAAGAGCGCCAACAGCGAGATAGCCATCACGATATCGGGTGACATCATCACCACGAACAGCATCCCATTGACAAATTGTTTGCCGCGAAAGCGATAACGAAACAATGCCACAGCGGTTAAGCTACCTATAATGGCGGCCGCACTAGCAGAAAAAATAGCAATAGTCAGTGAGTTCCCTGCGGCTTGCATTAGGCTATGATTGTTCACAAGCTCCTCATACCATTGCCAAGTAAAGCCTTTCCAACTCATCCCAAACTTGCTCGCGTTGAACGAGTTGACGATTAAAATCAGAATAGGGATATATAAAAACGCATAAACTAAGGAGAGGAAACTGCCTTTAAAAAAGCGATTCATGATAATGCCTCCTTACGATTCATCCATTTCCCCACACGCCAATAGGCAAATAGCAGCAGCCCCATGAGCACCGTCAGAGAAATACTGGCCGCGGAACCAAATGGCCAATCTCGAACGTTGAGGATTTGGCTTTTAATCACGTTACCGATCAATAGGTTTTTCGCCCCACCTAATAAATCAGAGACGTAGAACATGCCGAGGGCGGGAAGGATCACCAGTAAACTACCGGCAATAATGCCTGGTGTGGTCAACGGTAAGATCACGCGCAAGAAGCATTGCACCTTGTTCGCGCCCAGATCACGCGCCGCCTCTAAGTAACTGTTGTCGAGTTTTTCAATGCTGGAGTACAACGGCAGAATCATAAACGGCAGCAAAATATAAATAAGACCGATCATGACCGCATATTCGGTATACATAATACGGACAGGACGTTCAATGATCCCAAGCCACATTAGGCTTTCATTGAGCAATCCTCTCGTGCCCAGGAAGATTTTGAGGCCATACGTGCGAATTAATGAGTTAGTCCAAAATGGCACAATCACTAAAAAAAGCATCATTGGACGCATTTTCTTGGGCATTTTGGCAACAATAAAAGCAAAAGGGTAGCCAATGAGTAGACAGATCAGCGTCGCCAACGCTGCCATGTAGAAAGAGTGCCACACCACTTTGGCATAGAGTGGATCGATAAGTTTTGCGTAGTTACTTAGCGTGAACGTCATCTCAATTAGATTGGCGTCATCGCGGGTTAAAAAACTGGTGACGATGATCATGAGGTTGGGTAAAAAACAAACACCAACAACCAGCCGACCACCAATCCAATAATGGCTGTTTGAAGATTAAGCTTTTTCATCGGCCAATACCACCTCCCAGCTTTCTACCCAAGTTAGGGTAACTTTTTGATTTAGGGAGTGATCAACATCCGGATCGTCTTCATTAAAGAACTCACTGACCATCACGCTTTGTCCTGATGGGAGCTCAAGCACAGAATCCAAGGTCATGCCTTTGTAATTACGTTCGCGTACGTAGCCTACAATGCCATTCGGCTCAGTATCATAATGGATCTCTTGTAGGCGAATGTCTTCAGGGCGCAGTAATACCTTGACCTTATCGTCGCGCTTCACATCAAGCTTACAGAATACCTCGCACTCACGAGATTCAATACTGGCCCAAATGCGTTTCTCATCGATGCGTTTAATCACGGTGGCATCAAAGACATTGATTTCGCCAATAAATCGGGCCACGAACAAGTTCTTTGGCTCTTCATAGATCTCACGTGGTGAGCCGTCTTGTTCGATTTCGCCTTCACGCATCACCAGTATGCGGTCAGACATCGACAAGGCTTCTTCTTGATCATGGGTGACAAAGATGAACGTGATACCGAGTTTACGCTGAAGCTGCTTGAGCTCCATTTGCATTTGTTTACGCAGTTTATAATCGAGAGCGGATAGCGACTCATCAAGCAGTAAGACGCTGGGTTTATTCACCACTGCTCGCGCGATCGCAATACGCTGCTGTTGACCGCCCGATAACTGGTGGGGTTTACGTGAGGCATAGTGGTCCAGTTGCACCATGCGCAGGGCTTCCATTACCCGCGGTTCGATCTCATCGCGGTTCACACCTTGCATACGTAAGCCAAATGCTACGTTTTCAAACACACTCATGTGTGGAAATAAGGCATAGCTTTGAAACACAGTATTGACGTTGCGTTGTTCGGCAGGCAAACCGGTGACGTCTTTACCGTCGATGATAACCTGACCGCTGTCAGCGTCTTCAAGCCCCGCAATTAAGCGTAATACGGTTGTTTTACCACAACCTGAAGGGCCGAGAATGGTGAGAAACTCACCATCGTTCACGCTCAAATTAAAGCGTGAAATAATTTCTTTGCCGTCGAAACTTTTGGTTAATGACGCGAGTTCGACAACCGGTTTGTGAGATAGATGGGTGTGATTCAATGGTTCGTTCTCTCTCTACCTGGCAAATTGTCTTGTACATACGTACCCATAAAACAGACGGCGCATAATAGACGCGTGTCAGTCGAAGTTAAAGCAATTTTTCGCCCCATTTGGCGCATTTCCTTTCATGACTGATATGAATAACATCCTTAACACGTTTTAGTGCTCAAACAGGCAATCTTGGGTTATTTTTCCCAGATTTGTCAGAATGATTTTTAGCTATGGGTGACAGTCAGATATACTGTCTGCATCAGTCATGATAGATAACGATTATGAGTCAACAAGAATACAATAATGCGATACACATGGGCGGCTCGATAGAAACTGCACTTAATGGCCGTTACCGCCTTGATCCGTTTGAGATCATCAAAGAGGCCTTCTCGCAGACCTTTAAACACTTTTGGTCTTTCTTACCCGCGGCGCTGGGCTTATTTGCGACTCAAATCGGTATTCTAATGCTAATGATTACCTTATTGCTGGGCGCGCCCTCGCATTTGTTTGAGGCGTTAGTTGGGCAACGCGAGCTCACCACCGACATGATTTCCTCGATTTGGCTGGCTAATTTCACGTCAGAAGTGTTGATTGCGCCTTTATACGCCGGGGCGAGTTTGATGGGGCTTAGCCATGCGATTGGCTTTCGATCGAAGCCACGCCACCTGCTAAAAGGATTGGCGTTCGCATTACCGGTGACGGTAGTGATTTGCTTGTCGGCAACGCTGCAAAGTATCGCGAGTATGATTTTCCCGCTGTTCAGCCTCTATGTCGCGATGGCCTTTTCTATGGCGCCATTGTTGATCTGTGAAAAGCGCGTGACACCAATGAAAGCCCTTGCCGTGTCTTTCCGAGCGGTGAATAAAAAGCTGTTTCAGATTGCTACTATCTATGCAGTCGTTGGTGTGCTATTTCTCATTTCTTTTGCCACGGCTGGCTTTGCATTGGTTTGGGCGTTACCCTTCCTGTTTAACGTTAAAGGTGTGATTTATCGAGAAATGTTTGGTGTTGGGGTTGAGGTAGCGGTGTCAAAAAATGACGATAATAACCCCGAGCGTTCAAACACAAACACGTCGTCACCCTCGTCCGGTCAGGATACGTTTGATGCCTGATCGTCGCTAAGCCCGTAAGTGGAGTGCCCATGAAAAAATAATCAGTATATTGGCGCTGTTGGGATGATCAGTTTCCCTGCCAGTGCTGAGACATACCGCTTTAGTTACAGCAAGCTCTTTACCCAGTTGAAGCACAATACCGAAGAGGGCCACCCCGATATCGGCGTGGCTTACTTTATGATATCAGCGGACTCGGGCCAAGTTTGTCCGATCTCACGAGCTTGGATGCGGAAAAAAGAGCATTATGAGGAATTTACCATTCCTGCCTCACAAGCCTTGCCGTTGCCACTAGATGACCAGTTACGGAAAGTGAATCCAGATGTCTTTATTGAAACGCCGTCAGCTCTAGACTGTGATATTTCGTTCCAAGTATTGGTGGATAAGCCGGTCGGAAACACGATAACCAGCCAACAAATCCGCGAGTGGCTACCACAGATGGACACCATGATGGAAAACCTAGGTGGAATGTTTGCCTCTTGGTTTATGCCCAAAACGCAGGGGGTGGTAATCCACTTTGCGCCCTCAGTTGCCGGTAAAATAACTAGCAGTGAAGGTCAGGATTATCCTATCAATGATCATCAAGTTATCATTGATGCCAGTGACCTTGGGCAAGATGCCAAACTGAATCTACCCGGAACACCTATAAAGGTATCGCCTTGGCTCCCTAAGAACGGTTAGTCGGGCTCTTGAGCTGAGAGGCTTGAATCATAAGAACATACGGGGAAGAAAACAAAAAGCGCTCACTAAAACAGTGAGCGCTTTTCTTATACATAGATAACGTTGCGATGGTTATGCGTTGATATTGACGATATCGAGTGATAAGTCAGGATCCACGTCGACGACAGCCTCTGAACCAGGCGCCGGTCGGTAAAGTTTTCTTTATCAAATACCGTATCGCCGTCACCGTCATAAGCCATGCCCGCTGCGACTGATTTAAAGTCGAATAACGCCGCATCGGCAAGATGTGAAGGAACCACGTTTTGCATGGCACGGAACATAGTCTCAATGCGTCCTGGATACCGCTTATCCCAATCTTGTAGCATTTCTTTGATCACTTTGCGTTGCAAGTTAGGTTGAGAGCCGCACAGATTACAAGGGATGATAGGAAACGCTTTCTGCTCTGAATAACGTACGATATCTTTTTCACGACAATAGGCCAATGGACGAATCACAACGTGCTCGCCATTATCGGAAACAAGCTTGGGCGGCATACCTTTCAGCTTGCCACCGTAAAACATATTCAAGAACAAGGTTTCCAGAATATCATCGCGATGGTGACCAAGCGCTATTTTGGTGGCTCCTAGCTCTTTCGCCGTACGGTATAAAATGCCGCGACGCAGACGCGAGCACAGCGAGCAAGTCGTTTTTCCTTCTGGCACTTTCTCTTTCACGATAGAGTAGGTGTCTTCTTCGATAATCTTATATTCGACCCCTAATTCGTCTAGGTACTCTGGGAGAATGTGCTCGGGGAAGCCTGGCTGTTTTTGGTCCAAGTTAACGGCGATTAATTCGAATGAGACAGGAGCACTTTTTTGCAGACTTTGCAACATATCAAGCAGGGTGTAGCTATCTTTCCCGCCTGAAAGGCAAACCATGATGCGGTCGCCATCTTCAATCATATTAAAATCTGCAATGGCTTGCCCTGTGTTCCGGCGAATGCGCTTTTGCAGTTTATTAAACCCGTATTTTTGTGCTTTGCTCAGCTCTTGCGTGCTCATAAGTACTATCGCGTTGTCAGGCAGTCTAAACACATTAAACTGCAAGTGTGCATGAATGGCGGGTATGATACGGATTTTGACTATAAATGCTAGTCGCTAGAAAGGTGAGACACAAACAATGAGAGTCACCAACAGGCAGTGAGCATCCCTGCCTGTTGTGTGGACTCGCGACGAGGATTTAATCGTTGGCTCGGGGATCGAGCGGGCTGATATATCCATCAGGTTTGATTGCAAGCAGATCACAGTCGAGCTGGTCAATCATGTGTTCCGCGGTGTTGCCGATGAAGACAGCAGACAACCCTGTGCGCCCAGTTGTCCCTAGGATCACTAATTCTGCATCCAAATCGCGGGCGATATTGGGAATAACATCCTCTGGCAAGCCTTCGTGAACATGGGTTCGCGCCTCTTCAATGTGATGACGCTGACGTAGGGCTTTCATGGCAGTGAGATGATGTCCCCTGACGGCATCCGTATAAGAACTTGGATCGAAGTCAGGCAGCTCAATGGTGATATTCACCGGTGTCGCTGGGTAAGCGTTTGCAAGGTGTAGCTCAGATCCCAACATTGCACTCATTACGTTGCCTTCATCGACTAATTTATCGTTAAGCTCGGCGTGGGTCTCTGTTTCTGAGGCGACATGAACGGATGCGACAATTTTGCCTTTATCCGGCCAACCATGCTCTTTCACCAGTAATACAGAGCTTGGGCATTTGCGGAGTAGGTGCCAGTCTGTCGGGGTGAAAATCACCGACCCCAGAGTGTCGTGCGTGTGTGTTGCTTTAACCACAAGATCATGCTGATGACTGAGTACGCGCTCGACAATCGCCTCATAGGGACGGTTATGCCACACCACGACCTTTTCAATCGTACATTCTTGTGCATTGTGTGACTGAATAATCTCATTCATCCATTCTTCACGCTGATGCATGACACCTTGACGCATTGCTTGCCGCTCATCCGATGAGAGCATGGATGTCATTTCATAAGAAAAGTCATAAATGGCGAGAAAGAGGGTGAGCTTAACCGCGGAATCACTTCGTTGGCTGAGCGTGACCGCACGTGATAACGCGGGTTGTTGTTCCTGGGAAGGATCAATAACGACGAGAAGATTGCTGTACCTGGACATATCTGCCTCCTTTGCACAGATGCATCGGTTAATATCACTTTAACCTAGTTGACCGGGTAGCGCGAAAGAATTCCTAGCTCGATAACAAAAAAGAGAAATGGCGCATTAAAGCGCCATTTCTTAACCAATTACCTAAGCATTTTTAACGTTATGACAACGGCTCTTCGTCGGCTAAACGTGCTAGCTCTTCTAAATCTAACACCGTAATGTATTTCCCTTTAACCGCCAGAATTTCTGACTTTTGGAAACGCCCCAAGAGACGGCTAATGGTTTCTACCGTTAACCCCAAGTAGTTGCCAATGTCACCACGGGTCATGGTCAGTCGAAACTCACGCGGTGAGAATCCACGTTGTGCAAAGCGTTTTGAAAGGCTGTACAGGAAAGCGGCTAAGCGCTCTTCTGCTGTTTTCTTTGATAAAAGCAAGATCATGTCTTGATTGCCTTTTATCTCGTTACTCATGAGTCGCATGATTTGCTGGCGAAGTTTTGGCATCTTGCCAGATAAATCGTCGAGCGTATCGTAGGGGATTTCGCAAATCATCGATGTTTCTAATGCCTGCGCAAAGCTTAGATGTTCATTATCGTTAATGGCATCAAAGCCAACTAAATCGCCGGCGAGATGGAATGCCGTAATTTGCTCGTCACCTTGCTCAGTAATGGTATAAGTTTTAACCGTTCCTGAGCGTATCGCATAGAGCGCTCGAAGATTATCACCGGCTTTGAACAACTCTTGGCCTTTCTGAATAGGTTTTTTGCGCTCAATGATGCTATCCAGTTGATCCAACTCTTGCTCATTTAACGTGAAGGGAATGCAAAGCTGGCTGATACTGCAGTCCTGACAATGGATCGCACAGCCACCAGACTGAACCCGCCGAGTGATGATCTTATTAGACACCATACACCTGCCTGAAATTGAAAACGTCAATTAACATATTACACCATTTTCATGTGCTAGGTCGACCTTATATAAGGAGTTTGAGTGCACCTTGTAAGGTGTAGAGGCCATAAACAGCCAACATCATGGCGCAGACCAGGCGCAGTAGGTGATTGTTCAGTATCGGTTTGATTCTCTCTGCAAACGCGCCAATCGTTAACATTGCTGGGAGCGTGCCGAGCCCAAAGCCGAGCATGACCAGCCCGCCACCGGATGCGCTACCTGCGACGGCCGCCCAACTGAGTGCAGAATAAACCAGACCACAGGGCAACCAACCCCAAATTAAGCCAAAAGGGTAGGCATAAACGGGGGAGCGCAAAGGCATCAACTTTGAGGAAAGCGGTGAAATATAGTGCCAGAGTTTGCTGCCAATACGCTCAATATAACTCAGGCCATTCCATAATTGTGCCATATAAGCGGCCAGCAATAGCATCATTATCGCGGCAAACAATCGTAAAACGGCAAGGTGATGGGTTAAGTCAGAGAGCGCGAGTAACGAGGCGACGGCTCCACCGATGAGCGAGCCTGCTACAACATAAGAGGTTATTCGGCCTAAATTGTACAAAAGAATATAGGGCCACTTTGCGCGTTCAGCAGGGATCCCCAAAGACATAGCCGCGGCGACTCCCCCACACATACCGAGGCAATGGCCAGCACCAAGCAAACCGATACCTAATGCACCAATAAAATCAATGTTTGTCATGATGCGACGGTTCAGTGTTCTCTACATGATTGGACGGCGTGGTAGACTTTTTCTCTGGTTCTTCTTCATCAAAAAGGATAGAGGAGCCTTGACGCTCCAGATCTTCAAACTGATCGGATTTTACCGCCCAGATAAAGACGACGGCAGCGACACAAACCAGCATGATCGCAATTGGGATCAAAATATACAAACTAGCCATAACGCTATCCTTCTTTTTTATTGAGCAGGCGCAGCGAATTAGACACCACAATAATGGAGCTGGCAGACATACCGACGACAGCTACATACGGGGCGACAAATCCCATGACAGCCAAAGGTAGAATAGTTACGTTGTAACCTAACGCCCAAGCTAAGTTTTCGCGAATAATGCGGCGAGTCTGCTGGGCAAGTCGCCTTGCGGTTAGCAGCTTTTCTAAATCATCGCTGAGTAGCACCATATCCGCTGATGATTTCGCGATATCGGTGCCGCCGCCCATAGCGACAGATAGGTGGGCCCCCGCTAAAACAGGCGCATCATTCACACCATCACCTACCATAAGCGTAATAGTGCTGTCATCAAGGCCCTGAAGATACGCCAATTTTCCTTTAGGAGATACCCCTGATATCACAGAGTCGATGCCCAATGCTTCTGCAACTTGGTCAACATTGCGCGACTGATCACCAGTTAACATCGTGGTCTGAATACCCGCATCTTTAAACGCTGAGACTAATCGTGCACTACTTGGCCTGATGGGATCGACTAGCGAGAAGGCTGCCACGGGGTTGCCTTCACAACTAAGCACCACAGGATATAGATCGTAATCCTCGGGATGGTCTAACGTTAGTGCAAAGTTTGCCTTTCCGATCCGCCAACACTGTCCATTAATGGTACCACTTACGCCTTGGCCGATATGATTATCGGCATCATAAACATCAACATGCTGTGTGGATTGGTCTTGAAACGCTTTCGCGATTGGATGGTTAGCAAATGCCTCCAGGCTTGCGGCAATATTAAAAGTGTCTTGCTCTGTAAAAGCCTCATCGTCGACACGAACAGCACGAATTTGTATTTCGCCTTTTGTCAGCGTTCCCGTTTTGTCTATCACTAACCGATTTACTTTGGTTAAGGTTTCTAATACATGCCCTCGACGCAACATAATACCGAGTTGGCCAAATGTTGAGGTTGAGCAGGTCAATGCGGTCGGCGTGGCGAGCGACAGCGCACAAGGGCAGGTGGCCACCAATACCGATAGCATGATCCAAAAGGCATCATCAGGTTGAACAAAATGCCAATACAGCCATGTTGAGGCGGAAATAACTAAAATAGCGGCCACAAAATAACGCGCAATTTGATCCGCCAAAACAGCCACTTTAGGCTTCGCCATCTGCGCTTCATCTTGTAGCCGAACAATATGCGCCACCAAGGATTCTTTATGATTGCAGGTCACGGAGATATCAACATTCCCTTCGACATTCATGGTGCCCGCATATACGGTATCACCACTTTGTTTGGTTTGCGGAAGAGATTCCCCAGTAAGCATGGCTTCATTGACTGATGTTGTGCCTGACAGGATTTGACCATCAGCGGGGAAAGGCTCACCTGGTAAAACTCGAATATGATCATCGACTTTTAAGCCATTAGCTGGGACGGTTTTACCGTTCAGATGACGTGCCATCTTCGGTACCAGCTTCAAGAGATTAGCACTGGCTGCTGCCGCTGTTCGCCTGGCGCGCATTTCTAAAAAACGTCCCAACAATAAGAAGAAGGTGAACATAGCGACGGATTCAAAAAAGACTTCGCCTTTACCGGTAACCGTTGCGTACAAGCTTGAAAAATAGGCAAAGAGTAGGGCGATCGAAACGGGAACATCCATCCCTAGTGTTCGCGCCTTTACGTTTCGCCATGCGTTGGTATAAAACGGTAACGCAGAATAGAGCAGGACGGGCGTCGCGAAAATTAAACTTATCCAACGGAAGTAATTACGAAAGGTTTCATCCATATCGCCAAAGACTTCGAAATACATTGCCACCGCTAGCATCATCACCTGCATTGTCGCAAGGCCGGCAATCCCTAACCGATAGAGGTATTGCTTCATATTACGATGGTATTGCTGTTCTTGTTTATCCGCTTCAAAGGGAGCAGCTTTATACCCGAGACGATGAATACGGGTAAGTATGGTACTCAGTGATGTCTCGCTATCATCCCACCGAACCAGAGCTCGATTTGTGGTCGTATTCACTTGAATATGAGTCACACCGTGAGTCCGTTGTAATTGTTTCTCTATTAGCCAAGCACAGGCTGCGCAAGAAATACCATCTAGTGACAGGGTCACTTCCTTTTGATCGATCAGATCGCGAACAAACTCTTGTTGTACGTCTTGGTTATCATAGAGGGTCAGTGATTTGAGCTCTTCTGGAACCAAATCTGCTTTGCCTGCATTTTCGGTTCGGTACTGATAATAAGAACTCAAACCACTGTCTACGATGGTGGTTGCCACGGCTTGGCAGCCAGGGCAACACATAAGGCGGGGTTTGTCGAAAATCACAACTTGGTAGGTATCGCCTGTTAAAACAGGATCGCCACAGTGATAGCAGGGTGAGGTCATGGTTACTGCTTACCGCTTAACGTCAGGGTATTAGATAAAGGAAAATTAACGCGTCCGTGGACTTTCCACTGTTTATCAAATGATGACACTTCGATAAACCAAGGGCCAGATATAGGCTCAGCGAGATCGAGGTGATAAATACCCGCTTGATTGGGGTTTACCATCACATTCACGTCTTTACGCTCGAGAGTGCGATGCTGTAGATGAACCTTCAGCGCCGGAAATGTTTCAAGTTGCCCTTTATCAAGCGCAACCGCAATCGCTTCCTCTGAAGACGAAAGTTGCGCCGAGATGCCAAGTTGATCGGCGACTTTAAGCTTCGATAAATCGACATTGATCCCTTTCCCTTTTTTGTAGTAATCCTCAGCAACGAGTGACACTGAGTTCATTGAAAAAAGCGTGAATGTAACGAGACTGGCGACGACAACCGTAGCGGGGAGAGCGATAAGGAACCAAGGCCAGAACTGCTTGTACCAGGGGGTTATCATGAGAGCTCCTCGGTTTAAATTTAAGAAGCCCCTGCAAGCAGGGGCTGTTATTAACACGTAAGTGATTATTCTACTTCAGGATTACTCAAACGCCATACATAAGCAGAGAGTATCTGAATTTTTTCTTCACCAAGATGTGCTTCCCATGCGGGCATCACACCTTGACGACCACCGCGAATAGTTTGTTCCACCGCGCGACGTGAGCCACCATATAGCCAAATATTATCGGTTAAGTCCGGGGCACCAAAGGCAGGGTTACCTTTGCCATCTGTCCCATGACAAGCAGCACATACCACGAATCGGGTTTTACCTTTCGCAGCCATTTGCGGATCGACTTTACGTCCTGACAAACTCAGTGCGTAGGCAGCGACTTCTTTGACGCCGTCTTCACCCATGGTATCTAGCCAAGCAGGCATGTTGCCTTTTCGGCCATGGAGCAACGTCGCTTTAATGGTTTCGGGTTCACCACCATATAGCCATGCCTCGTCAGTCAAGTTAGGAAAGCCTGCTTGACCGCGTGCATCTGAGCCATGACAAGCCGCACAGTTTTGACTAAACAAACGCTGACCTACCTTCAAAGCCTCTTCATTACGCGCAATCTGTGTAATCGGACGCAGTGATTTACCATCTTCTTGGTAAGCTAACTGGCGGAACGCTTCACCGAAGACCTTGTCAGCGGCTTCGAGCTCCATCGCGTATTGGTTAATGTGTTGAGCTTCTTGCGCTTTTGCCATTAACTCACGCGATTCGTCGACACTGCTGATGTTTTGATAAGAACTTTTCCAACCTAAAACGCCAGCAAAGTTACCTAATCCTGGGTATAGAATAAGGTAACCGATACCAAACACCAATGTGGCCCAAAACATATAGGACCACCACTTGGGGAGTGGGTTATTCAGCTCACGAATACCATCGTAGTCGTGACCCATGTCATCGCCCTCAGCAACGCCCATTTTATCCTTGGTTGTCCAAATGATAAGGGCAGCACAACCAGCTATTGTGCCGAGTACAATGACTGTTACGAAGATACTCCAAAACGTACTCATTCGCGGTTATCTCCTGTCTTATGGTTGGACTTATCCTGCTCTTCATCGGCGAAGATCAGATTGGCAGCTTCGTCAAAACTTTTCTTTTGACGCTTGCTATAAGCCCATACCACAATCCCAATGAAGCTCACAAATATGACCACTGTCCAAATACTATGAAAGGTGCCGATATCCATAGGCCCTCCTTATTACTTCATTGCATGACCGAGTGACTGAAGATAAGCAATGAGTGCTTCGATCTCCGTTTTGCCTTTAACAGCGGCTTTTGCGTTCTCGATATCTTCATCGGTATAAGGTACACCAAATTGATTTCGGAACACCTGTAGCTTCGCGGCTGTCGTTTCCCCGTCTAACGTGTTCTCTGCTAGCCAAGGGAATCCAGGCATGTTCGACTCTGGGACCACATCTCTCGGATTAATCAAGTGAACGCGATGCCATTCGTCGGAATACCGATCCCCGACACGTGATAGATCAGGCCCTGTACGTTTGGAGCCCCAAAGAAAAGGGTGTTCCCAGACGCTTTCACCCGCGACACCATAATGGCCGTAACGCTCTGTTTCAGCACGGAATGGACGAACCATCTGGCTGTGGCAAACATTACATCCTTCACGAATATAGATGTCTCGCCCTTCCAGCTCTAAAGCTGAATACGGACGAAGGTTATCGACTGGTTCAGTGGTTTGATCTTGATAAATCAGTGGGGTGATTTCCACTAATGCACCGAAGCTGATAGCAACAATGATTAAGATCGCAAGCAAACCGGTATTTTTTTCTACTATTTCGTGGCGATTTGAACTCATTTAATCGTCCTCCTTACACCGCAGGCTCAAGCGATTTCAAGCTGGCTTCCGGCGCACGAATCGTTTTGTATGCGTTGTAAGCCATCAAGAACATACCTGATAGGAAAATCGCTCCGCCAATAAAGCGGACAAAGTAGAACGGGTAGGAGGCCTCTAATGACTCCACAAAGCTGTATGTCAATGTGCCGTCAGTATTCACTGCGCGCCACATCAGGCCTTGCATGACACCAGAGATCCACATCGCGACGATGTAGAGCACCGTTCCGATTGTCGCTAGCCAGAAGTGCACGTTCACCAGTGAAACCGAGTACATGCGTTCTTGCCCGAACAATTTTGGAATAAGGTGATAGATAGAGCCGATAGATACCATGGCAACCCAGCCTAATGCACCTGAGTGCACGTGACCGATTGTCCAATCGGTGTAGTGAGACAGTGCATTAACTGTCTTGATCGACATCATTGGGCCTTCAAACGTCGACATACCATAAAATGATAGAGAGACGATCAAGAAGCGCAAGATAGGATCATAACGTAGCTTATGCCATGCCCCCGATAGGGTCATAATACCGTTAATCATCCCCCCAAGACGGTGCAAAGAGGATCAACGACATCACCATACCGACAGACTGTGTCCAATCAGGCAGAGCGGTATAGTGCAAATGGTGAGGGCCCGCCCAAATATACAGTGAGATCAGTGCCCAGAAGTGGACAATAGACAAGCGATAGGAGTAAACAGGACGGCCAGCTTGCTTGGGTACAAAATAGTACATCATCCCAAGGAAACCGGCAGTGAGTAGGAAACCAACCGCGTTGTGTCCATACCACCACTGCACCATTGCATCGACTGCACCGGCATAAATGGAGTAAGACTTCATCGGTGAAACAGGGATTGCCATACTGTTGACGATGTGCAAGACAGCGATGGTCAGAATAAAGGCACCGAAGAACCAGTTCGCAACGTATATATGCGAGGTTTTACGCTTAATAAGGGTACCAAAGAATACGATAGCGTACGCCACCCATACCACCGCGATGGCGATATCGATTGGCCACTCTAATTCAGCGTACTCTTTAGAGGTGGTGTATCCCATAGGCAGCGAAATGGCTGCAGAAAGGATAATGGCTTGCCAACCCCAGAAGGTGAACTCTGCTAACTTCCCTCCGAACAACCGTGTTTGACAAGTACGTTGTGCAACATAATACGACGTTGCAAACAACGCACTGGTACCGAATGCGAAAATCACTGCGTTAGTATGCAGTGGACGCAAACGGCTGTACGTCAAATACGGAATATCAAAGTTCAGTGCAGGCCACACTAACTGAGCGGCAATAAGTACACCTACAGCCATGCCCACAATACCCCACAAAATTGTTGTAAGAGTAAATTGGCGGACAACGCGGTAGTTGTAGTCTTGTTCAAGCTGCTTAACTTGGCTCATATTGCATGCTTCCACTTTTAGTTAACTACACTCACGTTTAATACGGACGAAGCCTCCGCTTCGTCTATTAACATACCATTTTTACGAAACCACTTGGCTGCGTACGATTTTTAACCGCTTTATACAGTTCGTTGCTATTTCTTTGTAAAAATGGCATTTTCGACCAGAATCATACTGTAGATACTGGTTAAAAAACAGGGGCTAACCCACACACTTCGTGAGGCTTACCCACCTTTCTGATAAAACTTTGACCTCTGTAACACGGAGAAAGCAATTCATGGCAGCAGAAAAACTCACTCGCGGACGATTAGCGCAAATTATCGTTATGCTCACACTTTTAGTGGTCGCCTTCTTTTGGCGCACGCTTATTTACACGCCAAGAATGGCCATTATAGAGTGTAAGGGTATGAATGGTTTTTGTGGCACATCACAGTCTCAAGAAAAAGTAGAGTATGAATGGAACACGAAGAATGAAGTGATACATTTCTCTTTAGTTTCAGAGAGTAAGCCTCACTCCGCGTTCTGGGAGCAAAAGGGAAAACAGGCACCTGAGCTGAGCCAGAGCCAGTCGCAAGAAGGGGGAAAATATAGGGTCAACTGGCAATGGTCACGTGTTGATCTCCCCGCAAACATTAATATGTTTAACGTTGTCTTTGATCAGTATCAATTTAAATTTAATTACCCAAAAAGGATAAATAAAGTGCGGTTTGTGTCGTATTTATCGATATAGCGCTTTATTAATAAAGGAAACGCTTTATTTATGACGTTTTTTATATTTAAAGTGCTAAAGCTTTACGCTAAAAATCTGTTTATTAATGCATTTTGACTCTCTCCCTAGAAGAAAGCAAACCAGTGGAGACAAAACTTCGCACTTTTCACGCACTGATAATGTTTCATCATCACTGTTAAGATTGTGATCTAACCAGAAACTCACCCTGTTAATCCGTTGCAAGCAGTTTGTATCTGATACGTCATCGTGATGAAGTGCTGTTGGCTCGCCATGAGGATGAATGGTGACACAAGCCGCATCAGCTTGACAGAATTGGGCTAACGTCGAATAACCCAAAAGTTGCATATATCGCTCCCCGTTTTTGGGAACTTGTACCACACCAGTCAGCGGTGCAAGCTGAGAAACAGCTTGCGATAGAGTGGTAGTGAGGGCGTCGATGGTTAGTACCGGAATCGATTTAAATCGAACTCTGGGTTCATGAGCGACAATATCAAGCGCAGACGCCTGATCGTGATCAATAATAATGGGGGTGTAACCTTGAGCGGCCAGTTGGTAAGCAATGGTCGCACCTAAGGTGCACGCGCCACCCAATAGCGCGACGGGTCGACAATCCATGTTCAACGTTCTATTGATAGACAAAGGACGCGTAGGATACGTCAGTTTAGAATCTATTTCAGCCACCTAGAACAATGAATTGATCGCTTGATACATGTATCATTAGCACGGTGATACATTCCAAATCCTACCAACGTAACGGTGACATGAAGATAGCAACGGCACGAACTCAAGCTGATGACGCAGTACAAGCCGCCTATACATTGGCTCGCATTATCAAAGCGCGTATTAGCACCCCCAAGCTTTTAATGATCTATTTTACTGAGCATTACGACGTTAGAATGCTTCAACGTACCTTAAATAGTCTATTCCCGGGCGTGCCACTCATCGGCTGTTCCACGTGCTATGGCGTGATGACCCAAAGTGGATGTATCAGTGGGCCGGCGGCAGCTATCTGGGCATGCAGTGATGATAAAGGCAGTTATGGTTCATCATTAGTCGCTCATCAAGCACACCGCCATGTACGTGATTCGGCACGTATGGCGCTGACTCAAGCCATTGAAGAAAGTGGGCGATGCGGTGAATTACCCAAATTGATTGCGTTACATAGTACACCAGGTGAAGAAGAGGCAACCTTATCAGCGATCCGAGAAGAGCTAGGCGTATCGGTTCCCGTCATCGGAGGATCGGCGGCGGCGGATACCGTGGGAGGAAACTGGGCCATTTTCGATCATAAGGGGACAACAACATCAGGCATCGCGATTAGTGTTTTTTATCCGTCTGCTCGCGTCAGTTACTCCTTTCATTCTGGCTATGCGTCGACCCAAAAACAGGCCACGGTAACGGATGTGCGTGGGCGCGCATTAGTGAGCTTAAATCATCAACCTGCTGCCGATGTTTATAAACACTGGTATGAGTCTGAAACAGGGTTAGCGTTTGATCCGACTGATTCGCTTTTTTCTCAGTCCACGCTTTATCCGCTTGGTACTCAAACCGGCACGATACATGGGTTACCTTATTATACATTGTCGCACCCAACATGTATTAATGAGCAGGGCCATATGGAGTTATTTTCCCAGCTTGAGGTCGGGCAGTCTGTCTATTTTATGTCAGGCACCAGCGAGGGACTGATCTCACGAGCCAGTCGTGTCGTGGAGTCCGCAAATGATCATGCACTGTGTCAGCCTGAGCCACTTGGCGGGTTAGCGATTTATTGCGCAGGGTGTATGTTACATGTGAAAGACCGCCTTGATCAGGTGGCTGAAAATATTAATACGGCCCTATATAACGCCCCTTTTGTTTGCCCCTTTACGTTTGGTGAACAAGGCCTCTTCAAAGGGGGTGAGCTATCTCACGGTAACTTAATGATCTCGGCTGTGTTATTTCATAAGGATTAATCATGATGTCGAAACGCTTATCGGCTTCTGAACGTTCAGACTCTGAATCTTTACAAGAAACCTTATTTGAACTCAGTCGCGTTGAGGCCAGAGAGAAACGCTTAAGAGAAGAAAACGACGCGATTTTGTCAGCTATATCGGCCATGACGGAGGCCACGTCAAAGACAGATATTTTTGCGTCACTCCTTGATGTTATTCATCGCTATGTCAGCTTTGATAGTGCAGTGGCGCTGAGCCGCAACCGTGAAACAGAAGATGCGTTTCGCTGTCTAGTCTCTACAGAGCGCTTACTCGAGACAGTGACGTGGCAAACGGGTGATGTGTTCCGTCGTTGTGTAAAAGGAGAGACCGTTGCCATTTATAAGCCAGGCATGATCAAAGAGCTTCACTGCTTAACCCACCAATATGCCAGTTATCTTCAAGGTACCGCGCTAATCAGTGGCTTAACGGTAAATGACAGCGAAGTCATGTTAATTTTATTCTCCCATCGACGTGATTCGTTCAATAACGAAGCTCAACAAGTTGTCGATCGTTTTCGCCCATTGATCGAACGAACCATCATGGATATCGACTACCGACACCGCTTACATGCGCTTGTGAGTAGCCGAACGCAAGAGCTGAACGCCAGTCGCCAACGCTTTCAGGATTTTGCACAAACAGCCAGTGACTGGTTTTGGGAGCTTGATAATACATTTCAGCTGACGTATTTATCTTCGCCTAATACAGAGACCAATATTGATGCAGAGGCATTACTGGCGAAAATAAAATCAGACACAAAACTCAAATTACAGCTTGAGCATCTTATCACCCGCGAAGAAGCCTTTAGTGATATTGAGTGGCATATGACATCTCGCGCGCATGATTACTGGGTAAGTCTCTCTGGTCGACCTTGTTACAACAAGAAGGGGCAATTATCCGGATATCGCGGCACAGCTAAAGATATTACCGCCACCAAACGTCGTGTGGTCGAGCTGCAACAAGCGCGTCAACAGGCGGAGTTGGCCAATAATGCCAAATCACAATTTCTTGCGGTGATGAGCCATGAAATACGGACACCACTTAATGCGGTATTGGGTTTGATTGATGCACTACAGCACTCCCTGCTAAGCATGGAACAAAAAGAGTGGGTAGGCAGATGGATAAATCCGCCCAGCTTCTGTTGACGCTAATCAGTGATGTCCTTGATTTATCAAAAATTGAGTCGAATCGATTTGCTCTTTCTCCCTCGCTCATGAAGCCAAGTGATTGTGTCGCTAATGTTTATCACCAGCTCATCGATCGCGCCGATAAAAAACGGATCCATTTATCCGCGTCTGTGTCTCCCTCGGTCCCTGATACGCTCTACATGGATGAGAATCGCTTCACGCAGATTCTGCTTAACCTAGTAGCCAACGCGTTAAAATTCACCGATCAGGGAGGGGTGACGGTGTCACTTAATACGGACGGTGATGTATTGGTTTTGTGGGTGAAAGATACGGGCATTGGTATTGATGAGAGCCATATTGGGCGAATTTTCGATCCCTTTACCCAAGCCGATGGCAGTATTACGCGTCGGTTTGGTGGGACAGGCCTTGGTTTATCCATCTGTAAAAAATTGGTTGAGATGATGGGCGGACACATCGAGGTGGACAGTGAACCCCATCATGGGACAGATTTTTGTGTCCGTTTGCCCATTGTCGCAACACCGCAAGATGCCGAAAAACATCAACCAACGCTGCCTATACCAGCAGGTAGTGTGCAACCTATGGTGATTTTAGTCGCTGAAGATAGCCGTGCTAATCAGATGGTTGTTCGTTTGATGCTAGAAAAGCAAGGCCACATCGTGGTGCTCGCATCAAACGGTAAAGAGGCGCTAGAGCATGTGAAACAGACTGATTTTGATATTGTTTTAATGGATATGTCGATGCCAGTCATGGACGGTATTG
This sequence comes from Salinivibrio socompensis S35, assembly GCF_000513715.1. Classification (GTDB taxonomy): domain Bacteria; phylum Pseudomonadota; class Gammaproteobacteria; order Enterobacterales; family Vibrionaceae; genus Salinivibrio; species Salinivibrio socompensis. The sequence continues at coordinate 2,510 of NZ_AQOD01000051.1, read as the reverse complement.
CGGCGACGAAAGCGCTTCGAACGTCTGGTTTTAAGCAACCGATCATGCTTTAACCGCTAAATGTTATGGACGAAGACAGGCAACGCTGTGTTCGGGCCGGCATGAACGACTTTGTGACTAAACCAGTGCGCGCGGCGAGCCTTAGCGCTGTACTTCACGGGCATCAACCTGTCACGCTTTCCGCTGATCACTGATGGCTAATTGCCGCTGAGTTGAATCGACTTAGTCCAAACATTGGAATAATGACGATTAAAGGAAGTAGTAATTAGCTATTTTATGGTAAATAGCTAATTACGTTCAATGGTAAGCAAAGAGAGCCACTCACGGAAGTATAGCGTAACACAACAGCGTTATCTGATACGCCATTTAACATAATACATATAATGCGCACCTTGGGTTTGGGTGCAAATCAGCCTGACGACCGCCAAGGCTTTATCATTTAAAGGCTTTATCATTTAAATGATTGATGCGGAAATACGTTTTTAATCCGTTGCTGAGTGCGATGGTCAATACTGCGCGACAGTACGACTTTTGCAGGCTTAAAGCGATTACTATAGACCTTTATGGTGCCGGTAAACGGATGGCGTTTAGCGATGTCTTGGCAATCGTGTAAAAAGCCTTTCGGCACCTTGCCTTTATGGCGCACTAACTGGCCATCTTTAAACGCCATCACCAGCAATGGCCGGTCGATTAGCATAAATGCGAGAAATATGGCAAAAGAAATCAGTAAAAAGTAGCCCATACTGCATGCTCACTTATCGGTAACAGGTTTTACATATCCAGCAAGTTGTTGAGATCTTGCTTTAGCGTATCCACTTGCTTGTTGGCACTTTCTGAGCGGCTTGCCTCAGACAGCAAGTACTCAATGGTATCGGACAAGGTCGCGTCAAGCTCATGGGCTTTTTGCGATAGCTTTTCCCATACGCGGTAGTCTAAATCGATCGACTTTTTCCGCGTTTGTTCTTGTTCAGCATTAAAGTGACGTTTTCGCTTAGCCCGGATCGCTTGTTTGAGTTTTTTCTCCAATGATGACGCCATGTGCGTGTCAATCCACTGATTAATACGCGTGGGCTCATACTCAATAGCCAGCAAGGCATTAACCGCTGTCTTTGCCTCATCCGTATCGATATATTTTGTGACAGCGTCACCATCTTTCCATTTTTTCACCAAATAGGCCCATTTCCAGCCTGCTTCAAGGTTTTCGAGTTGTTGATATTTCATATGCCAAGCTTCAGTCACGCCAATGGGTGACAGCGTAACACTAAGCCGCTGCCTGTTCAATTATCACACACTTGGATGCTCACCCTATCCGTTGGTCATTGATCCCTTCGTTATGGTGCCCATTCTATTACCGCAGTGTGTTATCCTTTATACTTTATTTATTCTAATCGTAGTCAGTAATCATAGACATGCATGAAGTCGATTGGCGTGATGCCAAACCACATTATTCTCAGTTTTCCCCAGACATCGCCCAATTTGAGTATTTAGAGGCCGCCACGCTACTGTCGCTGCAGTCCCGCTTAACCCAGGCTTTGCAGTGGTTGATGTCATCTTCGTGCTCGACACGTTGTCTTACCGTGATGTCTGCTGATCTTCCGCACTATCTCAACGCATATCGGGATGAGCTAACCGCGCAATGTCCGAGTTCACCTGTTTTAATCGGCGAGGCAGTCACCGAGTCGACACTATTCGGTTTTGCCTATGATGCCAATAAGAATGTGACAGCGTCACAAAAAAAATCAGGCTTACTTCATCAAGCCAATGGTGGCGTTTTAATCTTAAAAGTTGCCGATGTGCTGCAACAACCTCGTGTTTGGGTGCGCCTGAAACAGTTTTTGTCGACAGGTAAACTGGCCTGGCAAACTGCCCGTCCAGACCAAATAACCGAATTACCGGATGAACGCCTCGATGTTCGACTTGTGTTGGTCGGCGATAGACAGTGGCTGGCCGATTTCGAAACCAACGAGCCGGATCTTTACGATGGCTTATCTGCTTATGCTGAGTATGAACAAGACATCGAACTCAACGCGAATAATATCACGCCCTATTTTTCTTGGTTAAAAGGAATTCTGACCATACTAACAACACTGAGTGTCACCGACTCTGCCTGGTTCGTTTACTCCAAGCAGGCGCGCGCGAAAGCGAAGACCAGTTACGCATGCCACTATGCCCTATTTGGTATCAACAATTATTGGCTGAATCGCTGATGACGGTCGATGATGTGTTAGATGGGCAGGCGATTGATGCGGCCATTACGCGTCGTTACCAGCGAGCTTCCTATCTACCAGAGCGTGCTATTGAAGACATCCATAAAGGACAAGTTTTTATTGATACGCGCGGTGAACATATTGGCCAAATCAATGGTCTCACTGTGATTGAGGTACCCGGTCACCCCTTGAGTTACGGAGAGCCGGCTCGGATATCATGTGTGGTGCACTCTGGTGATGGTGATATTGCCGATGTTGAGCGCAAAGCGKAMAGCTACGTCGTCTGAGCAATCGTCGATGTAC
>NZ_AQOD01000050.1 GCF_000513715.1 Salinivibrio socompensis S35 | reverse complement strand
ATAAGTTAGCAAGAAATTACGCCAGTATGGTATCACTGGCGTTTACTATAATGTGGCTGCCGATGTATTGCTGAATAAAATGTGTACAGCAAAGATCAACACGCCCTAGTGTTAAAGGCATTCCCTAGCCGGTAGCCCTATCCTTGGGTCAACGTCCTGTTGATATAGATAGCGTATCGCAATCAATAAAATTGCCTAGAATGCTAATTCAAAAAATATCGCGAGAGGAAGAAACAAAGACTATAACTCACTGAATATGAGCCTTTTTTTCATTTTATCTTTCAATGCATTTCACGATTATCTCACCATAAAATAGCAAATGTCTTACACCCAACGGCGCACTTATCGCGACCGGTAGCAATACTGACCGCAGGCGAAGAAGGAAGAAATAACTGGCAGGAAGAAGATAAAGGCAGAAAAAAGCGGTTGCGCTATTCACGCAACCGCTTTTCTATCAAGCTCGGTAATTAGTGCAGACCACCGAGATAGTTCGATAGCGCATCAATTTCGCTGTCAGTGAGCTTGGCAGCCACCGACCGCATCATTTCGTTCATATCATTATGACGTTCCTCAGCACGGAACATCTTCAACTGACTCGCCAAATAGTTTGCGGACTGGCCAGAAATTTTCGGGAAACCAGAAGAGGGGGTGCCATTACCGCGTGGGCCGTGACAAGCGACACAAGCCGCAATGCCTCGTTCTGCATCGCCCGCCATGTATAGTTGACGGCCTACTTCAACCGCGCCTTCAGGCGTGGTGCCAGGCTTCGGCGTAAGCGTTGCGTAATAGGCGGCCAAGTCTGCCATGTCTTGCTCTGATAAAGGAGCAACCATGCCAGCCATTACTGCATTGTACCGCCCTTGATCACCGCCGCTTTGCGCGCCGAGCTTAAATTCCTTTAATTGCTTTTCAATGTAGTTGGCGTGCTGACCCGCCAAATTTGGGTAATCAGGCAAAACACTATTACCGTCAGCACCGTGACAGGCGGCACAGGTATTAGACTTGGCTTTGCCCGCTTCAGCATCTCCTTGGGCCCAGACTGAAGTGCTGGCCAGGAGAGTCAATATTAGCGCTAATTTCTTCATGACATTCCGTTTATAATTATCAAGCTTCCAGTACCACTACTTAGTTACCGTCATGGTACAATTACCGATCAAAAACCGAGCACGGTTATTTTACACAAATTCACACAAAAGTAATCAGTCTACTACACCAAGACGAGACGGAGTTAACAGTGGAGCAATCACTTAATTACCGTAACACCCAATTTGTTACTAGCGCACCAGACATCCGCCATCTTCCTGATAATACGGGAATCGAAATCGCTTTTGCTGGCCGCTCAAACGCCGGTAAATCTAGCTCCCTTAACCGTCTATGTGACCAAAAGAGCCTAGCGAAGACCAGTAAGACCCCCGGCCGGACACAATTGATTAACCTCTTTAAAGTGGACGATGGTTGCCATATTGTCGACCTCCCCGGCTATGGTTATGCCCAAGTCCCCCTAGAAATGAAAGAAAAATGGCAGCGATCGCTCGGAGAATATTTACAAAAACGTGATCAGCTTGGCGGATTAGTCGTTTTGATGGACATTCGCCACCCGATGAAAGATTTGGATCAGCAGCTGATTTATTGGGCCGTTGAGTCAAACTTACCCGTTTTAGTGCTATTAACTAAAGCGGACAAGCTTAAAACCGGTGCACGTAAACAGCAATTGATGAAGATTCGAGAAGCCTCGCTGGCATTTTGCGGCGATGTCGAAGTCGAACTGTATTCTTCACTGAAAGGTATTGGCGTTGATAAATTACGTCATAAGCTAGATGCTTGGTATCACACCACGCCGCTATTGCTTGCCGACGACCAACCACAGCCAAGCGAGTAATCGCTTTTCATCGACGTGAGGGATACATCAAGTCGCCCTCTCATTGAACGGGAAGCAAAAAAAGCCGACCCTCATCGAGGGTCGGCGAATCTTTGTGCGTAAGCGATCTGAAGCAGACCCTGTAAACACATAAAGAACAAGAAGCTGTGCGTATTATAACCAGGCTTCCTAGTAAAATTAAAGTATTTACTCTAATTTTTTAGAAAACAAAGTGAATACAGCGATAAATCATTAAAAAGGCAGTGGCAGGCTGCTCACGTCGCCGCATATCAACCAATAAAAAAAGCCCCAGTCAGTGTCCTGACTGGGGCTGCTGAATCAGCCAAAATCCAATAACGTGAAACAAAAGGTCTGAAAGATAGAACATCTTACCTCTGTACCCTACGCTGCTAACTGTATATCAATCACCCAGTATTGAAAAGTATATTACGTAATTTTTTTCATAAAAATGCGCATAAAAAATGAAAATGACCCTAAATCAGGTGGATACTGAACAAAAAAAAGCCGAATTCACATTCGGCCTTTCGTTATAAACAATAGAATTATGGATAAAAACCCTAAACTTAGTGGGCTTCTCCCCAGTTATCGCCAAACCCTGCCTCTGCAATCAAGGGAACATCCAGTGATGCCGCCGATTCCATCAGTTTTCGTACTTGGCTTTCAACTTTGGACATAGATGACGTTTTTACTTCTAGCACGAGTTCATCATGCACCTGCATCACTAGGCGCGCATCCTCTGCCGCATTTGTCTGAATCCACTGATCGACCAGTATCATCGCGCGCTTAATAATATCGGCGGCCGTGCCTTGCATTGGCGCATTAATCGCGGCTCGTTCGGCACCTTTTCGACGCATGCCATTCCGTGATTTTATTTCAGGCAGGTACAAACGGCGACCAAAGATGGTTTCAACATAGCCTTTTTCTGCGGCTTGCTCACGGGTGCTATCCATATACGCTCTCACACCCGGATAACGCTCGAAGTAGGTGTCCATGTAGGTTTGCGCTTCATGACGACCAATGCCTAGTTGGCGCGAGAGGCCGAAGGCACTCATGCCGTAAATCAAGCCAAAGTTGATCGCTTTGGCACGGCGACGCTGCTCACTGGTCACCTCGTCGAGGCTAACGCCCATAACTTCGGCTGCCGTGGCTGCATGAATATCTTTGCCATCACGGAACGCTTCCAACAAGGCTTTATCGCCCGATAAATGCGCCATGATCCGCAACTCGATTTGCGAGTAGTCCACTGCCAAAATCGTGTGATCGGGTTCAGCAGTAAAGGCTTCACGAATACGGCGACCCTGCTCGTTCCGAATGGGGATATTTTGTAAGTTTGGATCGGTGGATGATAAGCGCCCGGTCGCAGTCACCGCTTGATGATATGAGGTGTGCACTCGTCCGGTTTGGGCATTGATCATGCGCGGCAGTTTATCTGTGTAGGTCGATTTGAGTTTCGCTAGGCCGCGGTATTCCAGAATACGCGCCGGCAAGGGATAATCGAGCGATAGTTCTTGCAGCACCTCTTCATTGGTCGACGGACTCCCTGATGGGGTTTTCTTCACCACGGGTAGGCCCATTTTCTCAAATAAAATCACCTGTAATTGCTTGGGCGAGCTCAAGTTAAATTCTTCACCGGCAATCTCAAACGTTTCCCGCTCAAGCTCAATCAAGCGAGTATGCAGCGCGTCTGATTGGGTTGCCAGCTTATTTTTGTCGATCAACACACCATGACGCTCCATGCGCGATAGCACATTGACCAATGGCATTTCATAAAACTCAAAAATGGTTTTTAACTTATCGTCACTGGTGACTCGTCCAATCAAATACTGATGCAAACGCAAGGTAATATCGGCATCTTCCGCGGCATAAGGAGCGGCTTGCTCTAAAGGGATCTGGTTAAAGGTGAGCTGCTTTTTACCCTTACCCGCTATCTCTTCAAAGCTAATGCAGGTGTGCTGCAAGTAACGCTCAGCGAGGCTGTCCATGTCATGACGCCCCGCCACACTGTTATAAACGTATGATTCCAACATGGTGTCATAGGCAATCCCTTTTAAGGTGATGCCGTGGCGGGCAAAGACACTGGCATCATACTTTAAATTTTGACCGACTTTCGCCGCAGAGGGATCTTCCAGCCAAGGGCGCAATACAGTGAGTACGTCTTCTAGTGACAGCTGCTCAGGCGCTTCGAGATAATCATGGGCCACCGGCACATACGCCGCTTCGCCAGGGGCAACAGCAAACGAGATCCCGACCAGATTGGCTTCCATATAGTTAAGGCTATCGGTTTCCGTATCCACCGCCACTACGTCGGCTTGACGAATTTTCTCCAGCCATGTTTCCAGCGACTCGCGAGTAAGCACAGTTTGATAACGATCACGATCAATAATGACCGCCTGCGATAAAGGCTCATCGGAAGTGGATTCCTCTGGCGCATCCCCCTCGTCGAGCTCTTTTAGCCAACGACGGAACTGTAGATCACGGTACATCGCTACCAAGGTCTCATTGTCAGGTGCTTGCTTAATCAGTTGTTGTGGCGTGAAATCAAGCGCCACATCCAATTTAATGGTCGCCAACTGATAGGAAAGATACGCGCTCTCTTTATGCTCAGTGAGCTTTTTCGCCATACTTTTGGCACCACGGAAGCTCAGCTCAGCAATTTTATCCAGATTGGCGTAGATATCATCCAAGCCACCGAGGTTGGCAATCAACGCCGCCGCGGTTTTGTCGCCCACCCCCGGCACGCCAGGAATGTTATCGACTTTATCTCCCATAAGAGCAAGATAATCAATAATATGCTCAGGACCAAAGCCATACTTTTCATGAACAGCATCTGGGTCCATCACCACATTGGTCATGGTGTTGATTAAGGTGACATGCTCGTCCACTAGTTGGGCCATATCTTTATCGCCGGTGCTGATCAAAACCGGCATCCCAGCTTGTGAGGCCTGAGTGGCGAGCGTACCAATCACGTCATCGGCTTCGACTCCCTCTATCGCGAGCAAAGGCAACCCCATTGCTTTGACAATCTTATGCAGGGGGGCGATTTGCTCTCGCAAGTCGTCTGGCATCGGTGGACGATTCGCTTTGTACTGTTCATACATGTCATCACGGAACGTCTTCCCTTTGGCATCAAAAATCACCGCCACATGAGAATGCGGGTATTGGCGCAATAAACTGCGCAGCATATTCACCACACCATATACCGCTCCCGTCGGCTCACTTTGACTATTGGTGAGACTGGGTGACGCATGGTAAGCCCGGTAAAGGTAAGAGGAGCCATCAACCAGGATGAGGGGGTTATCGGGAAGAATTGCCATATCAGTATCTTGATTGCCAGTTAAACACGTTAGCCGTTAAGCATGCCACGAGTCGTGACCCCTGTTAACCATGGTTTTTCCCATCATGCCATCTATCTGTGGATAACTTTGTTGGTAACTATTTTATAGGGTTTTCATTTTGTCTGAAAAGAGAAGAAAAATAAATTTTTTATTATTTAAAAACATATATTTATATAAAATACAAGGATCCTGATCTTGATCGAAAAAGGATCTTGTGATGTGGAAAAAGAAATCGCCATGCCTCAGAAGGTTGCAGAGAAAGTCATCACAATCTGCGGAGATAATCACCAATTTCATTACCGAATTTGGCTAAGCTTTCGCATAACCCTGCGCCAATGCGACACTGATAGACATAACCGTCAACAAGCATCGTTGATCTTTGTGCATTGCCCACACGGATTGCGAATTTTAAATATCGATACAAGGAGAGCGTCATGAAAAAGGTTGCTGTGATCTTATCTGGCTGCGGCGTGTTTGACGGCGCAGAGATCCAAGAGACCGTGCTATCCCTGCTAGCGCTAGAGAAAAATGAGGCGCAATGGCAGTGTTTCGCGCCAGATATCGATCAGCACCATGTGATCGATCATCGTACGGGTGAACCCATGAACGAAACGCGCAATGTACTCACCGAGGCCAGCCGCATCGTACGTGGTGATATTCACTCCCTCACCGAGCTTAATGTGGAAGCGTTTGATGCCTTGCTCGTGCCTGGCGGCTTTGGCGCTGCCAAGAACTTGTCAGACTTTGCTTATAATGGCGATCCGGTGCAGGTACATCAAGACATGTTCGCCGTCTGTCAAGCGTTTGCTCGCGCAGAAAAGCCCGCCGGCTATATGTGTATCGCCCCGATCATGATCCCGCAAATCTATCCCAAAGGTGTCAAAGGCACCATCGGTAATGAACCTGACATCGCCGCAGCATTTAACCGTATGGGGGGCGAACACATCGACTGTCCAGTATCGGATTATGTACTGGATCAACGCCATCATCTTCTATCGACACCAGCCTATATGCTAGCGACCTCGGTCACTGACGCGGCCAGTGGCATCAATCGCATGGTGAAAAAACTGGTTGAGTTAGCCTAAGCTAATAAAGTGAGAGAGAAAGAAAAAAGCGACGCCAAAATAGGCGTCGCTGTAACAAGTGAGCGCAAAAACAAAGCTATCGTGATGACAGTTTGCTGGCCCCAATACACTGGAAGCAATGTGAGCAATGTCGTGCCTTCAACGCTAAGCATGTGAGCTTTGCCCTGAAGACAAGTTAACAATAACCATTCTCATTACCATTTTCAACACTTAGTTGAGAATCTTTTTCATTTGTTGATCTTGTGCTCAGACTCGCTCGCTGTCATCAAACTGTCATTGCACCAACAGCCATAGCTCCAAAAACCATAGCTCCAACAACCATAGTTCGAAAAGCCATTGCCCAAAAAGAAAAAAGCGACACCCCGAAAGGTGTCGCCTAGCAAAAATGGACTAACTTAATCACTGTCTGATAAGCGCCCCGCTAATACACTGGAAGCAATGTGAGCAATGTCGTGCCTTCAGGGAACGTCGTGTCGTGTCCCTGAGTGCAAGCTAATAATAACCATTCTCATTATCGTTTATCAAGAAAAAAATGCGATTATTTTGCATTCACTGCTCAATTATTGATCTGCTTATCAAAATAGAGGTGATAGTCGGTAGGTTGACGTAAAAAAAGAGCCGCGATGCGACTCTTTGTTATTCTACCGATTATGACGTCTGCTGCACTGTCGTCGACGGACTCACTTGGGTGATACGTCGAATAATCACGTTGAGCAATACGCCATATATCGGGATAAACAGCCCCAAGCTAATAATCAGCTTAAAGGCGTAGTCTACCAAGGCGATTTCAACCCAGTGCTCCGCCATAAAGGCATCTTGGCTTTGGTAAAAAGCTATCGCAAAAAAAGCGAGCGTGTCTGACGCATTACCAAACAAGGTGGAGCAACTAGGCGCCACCCACCATTGGCGCTGCTGGCGCAGGCGATTGAAGACGTGAATATCTAAAATCTGACCAAGCAGATAAGCCATAAAGCTGGCAATCGCAATCCGAGCGACGGTGAGGTTAAAGTGGCCTAACTGCTCAATGCCTTGGTAGCTACCTTGATAAAACAACACCGAAAGCACATACGAAATCAGCAGCGACGGCATCATCACGAATAAAATGATGCGACGTGCTAACGCAGGGCCATAAATCCTGACGGTCAGATCGGTCGCCAGAAAAATAAACGGAAAGGTAAACGCTCCCCAGGTGGTGTGGTAACCCCAAACGGTAAAGGGGATCTGCACCAAGTAATTACTGGAGGCAATAATGACAAGATGGAATATAACCAGGTAACTCAGTGCGTTACGCTTCTGAGCGAGAGAAAAGTGACTCATTGTGCACCTTTTTGTTATTGGGGGCGAGGGAACCCAAAATACTTTTCTACCTGTCTACAGGTAGCGCGAGGTGGCGAATTATACAGCAATACAATACTGGCGCCAGTGCAATTTAAAGTGGCGGATGACGTACCCACCAGCGCCGCAAGAAGGCAATCACTTCATCACCATCACGCTCCAATGGCTCCAACCATACGCTCTGGGTGTAATGGGCCGCTTTGAGCATCAGTCGCGTGCCTTCAAAGTCAATTAGCCAAGTCATCATCTCGGCGTCCTGCTGGCTTTCCAGTACTTGAGCTTGTAACACGTCAAGTAATGGCTGGCAGACAGAACGGGCGTTATCCGCATCCAGTTGCGGCTGATAAAACGCCAAGCGCTATCGGATTCAATCAGCTGCCAATTACTCTGTGCCATAACCGTACTCACTGACTCCGAGGTGGTCGTCAATCAAATCCAAAAACGCATCGCCAAATTTTTCCAGTTTGCGCTGCCCTACGCCACTCACCGCTAAGAGTTCGGCTTGCGAGGAAGGCAGCATCTCCGCCATTTCCATCAAGCTGGCATCGTTAAACACCACATACGGCGGGATATCTTCCTCATCGGCAATCGCTTTACGTAACTTACGCAACTTGGCAAATAGCTTTTTGTCGTAATGCCGCTGACTCAGCTTATTAGCTTTGGTGCGTGGGCTTAGGCCAATACGCGGCACCGCCAGCTCGAGCGCGATCTCACTGCGCAGTAATGGCCGCGCTTGTTCGGTCAACTGTAGCACCGAGCTACGGGCAATGTTTTGTACCAGATAACCACGATGGATCAGTTGGCGAACAATGCTTACCCAGTATTCATGGCTCCACTCTCGTCCGATGCCATAGGTGGACAGCTTGTCGTGACCATGATCTTTAATGCGCTGATTTTGCATCCCACGCAACACTTCAACCACATACCCGACCCCGAAGCTTTGGTTAACACGGTAGACGCAAGACAGGGCTTTTTGCGCTTGCTCAGTGCCATCAAAGTGAGTGGCGGGTCGAGACAGATATCACAGTTACCACAGGGGGTTTGGCGGTTTTCGCCAAAGTAATTGAGTAGCACTAAGCGGCGACAGGTTTGCGCTTCGGCAAACGCCCCCATCGCGGTCAGTTTATGGCTTTCGACCTGCTTTTGTGGCCCCTCGGGCTTTTCTTCCAAGCAGCGATGGAGCCAACCCATGTCTGAGGGGTCATACAACAACACCGCTTCAGCCGGCAATCCGTCTCGCCCTGCTCGGCCCGTTTCTTGGTAGTAGGACTCGATGTTACGCGGCACATCATAGTGAACCACAAAACGCACATTGGGTTTATTAATCCCCATCCCAAACGCCACGGTCGCCACCACGATATTGACATCATCACGCTGAAACGCTTCTTGCACCGACCGCGTGCCTCTGTGGTCATGCCGGCATGATAAGCGGCCGCCAGCATATTGTTGTCACACAGCTTTTGCGTCACCTGCTCCACCCGCTTGCGACTGTTGCAATACACAATGCCCGACTGGCCGCGCAGACCGGTTAAAAAATGCACCAGTTGCGCGAGAGGCTTGTGCTTTTCCAACAAGGTATAGCGAATATTGGGACGGTCAAAACTGCCTAAGTGCACCAGCGGGTCGTGCAGAGCAAGGCGAGATAGAATATCTTCACGCGTCGTGGCATCGGCCGTGGCAGTCAGCGCCATCACGGGGACATCGGGGAAGTGCTGCTTGAGTTGACCCAAAGAGGCGTATTCACGACGAAAATCATGTCCCCACTGGGAAATACAATGCGCTTCATCCACCGCCACTAATCCGAGCTGCCACTCACTTAAGCGATGAAGAAAGTCACGGCCCAGCGCACGCTCGGGCGACACATACAGCAGCTTCATCTCGCCATGGTTTAACGCGCGTAGCGTCTCTGCTTGCGCCTCGGGCGTCATCGCCGAGTTTAAGCACGCCGCCGTGACGCCATTAGCATTGAGCTGATCGACCTGATCTTTCATTAGTGAAATCAATGGTGAAATCACCACCGTCAGACCCGGGCGCACCAACGCGGGGATCTGATAACATAACGATTTCCCGCCCCCTGTCGGCATAATCACCAACGCATCACGGCCGGCAATCGCCGCATCAATCACCGCTTGCTGACCGTCGCGAAATTGGTGATAACCAAACACGGCTTTAAGCACCTGGTGGGCAGGGCTCACGTCAGTTTCAGGTGTGGCTGTATCGGAAGCTGTTGGCGCATCGACATTGGCGGGGGTGGCGGACATAATCAAGCTCGTTACTCAAACTGGCGCTCATTCTACCCAGACCCTCTGACTGATGAAACCCTGAGCACCCAGAAAGGTGCTTGCGCTGGTGCTTACAACTTGTTACATCTAGTCAACATGCATGAATTCGTGTTCATCCCTTATCGACATCCATAACGAGAAAGCACCGTGATTCCAGATCCGAAACGCACCCGTCAAGGTGTGCTATTAGCCCTTGCGGCTTACATCATGTGGGGCATCGCCCCTATGTACTTTAAAACAGTTAACCAGATCCCGGCACCCGAAATTTTGGCGCACCGGGTTATCTGGTCGTTTGTTTTTTTGGCGTTACTGCTGTTTTGTTCCCGTCGTTTCTATCAGCTCAAGCCGATTATCCGCGAGCCGAAAAAGCTCCTCATGCTGATGCTCACCTCCTGCTTTATTGGCTGCAATTGGCTGATTTTCATCTGGGCGATAGTCAATAATCGTATGCTGGATGCCAGCCTTGGTTATTACATTAATCCGATCGTGAACGTGGCCTTGGGGATGATTTTTCTCGGTGAGCGTTTTCGCCGTCTGCAGTGGCTTGCCGCTGCGCTGGCCTTGGTCGGTGTCTTGGTGCAGTTGATCACTTTTGGCTCATTACCATTGATCGCGCTCATACTTGCCACCAGCTTTGCGATTTACGGCTTACTGCGCAAAAAAATCGATCTCCCCGCGGTGCCTGGGTTGTTTGTGGAAACCTGTACCCTGCTACCCGTCGCATTGATTTATCTATGGCAATTTGCCGACACTCCCAGTGCAAATCTGCTCGATAATCCTATCAGCCTGAATATGTTGTTGGCCGCCGCGGGCTTGATTACCACCATCCCTTTACTGTGCTTTACCGGTGCCGCGACCCGCTTACCCTTAACGGTATTGGGCTTTTTCCAATATATTGGCCCCAGCTTAATGTTTTTACTCGCGGTGGGTTTATATGACGAACCCTTTACCCCAGATAAAGCCACTACTTTTGGCTTTATTTGGGCCGCCTTGGCGATATTTAGCTTTGATGCTTATCAAAACAAACGGCATCAAGTGACTCATATTAAGCGTGCAGCTTTATCCACAGGAAAACCAGAATGAACGAGATGACCATTCTCGCCACGCTGGCGGGGGTGCATATGATTGCACTGCTCAGCCTGGGCCCGACTTTGCTTGGTGCTACATAATGCCACCCGTTATGGCCGTGCTACTGGCTTGGCGATTGCGTTAGGGTTATCGCTCAGTATTTTGGCGCACACGATACTGAGCATTACGGGCATCAGCCTGTTGGTACATCAGCACCCGCAACTGTTTATGTGGGTACAGGTGGCAGGGGGTAGTGTGCTGATGTATTTAGGCCTTAGCGCAATTAAAGGCTTGCTCGCCTCCACCACAGCGCCGGTGCAAACCGCCAATGATGCGCCTGCGGTACGCGGCCAAAAACAGGCTTTTTGGAAAGGGGTGCTGACCAACCTTTTTAACCCTAAAGCCTTGGTGTTTTTTATTTCGTTGATGAGTACCTTGGTGCCTGCCAGCATGTCTGCCAATGGCAAAGCCATGGCCGTGGCGGTGGTGTTTCTGCTTTCATTGGGATGGTTTTCTTCGCTAGCCTGGCTGCTATCAGGCAGTCGCGTGCAGCAGGTGCTCACCCAGGTGGCACCCGTTATTGATGGCCTGTGTGCGCTGTTGTTTTTGCTGTTAGGTGGCGCGGTGATTTGGCAAGCCGGCGTGTTTGGCTAATGCCGCGGCTGAAAAACGCAGGTGATAGGATAAATACCAACACGCCCAGCCAAGGCTGGGCGTGAGTTACGTTTTTTGGCGTTAAGCGGTCGGGATTAAAGCGCTTCCAGTTTGGCGTACTGAGTCACCAACCACTTAATCCCTTCCCCATTAAAGGCGACTTGCACGCGGCTTTGTCCGCCACTGCCTTCAAAGTTGATAATGGTGCCTTCACCAAATTTAGGGTGTTGAACTCGCTGACCCAAACTAAACCCGGTTTGGTTAAAGTTCTCCTGGGTCTGCGTTTTGGAAAAACGGCCACCGCTTGCGGCAGGACGTGAGACATTGGCACGCATCCGCACTTCTTCCAAGCAGGCCTCAGGCAACTCACGTATAAAGCGCGAGATCTTATGGAACATGTCTTTACCGTACACACGGCGCATTTCGGCGTAGGTCAGATAGAGTTTTTCCATCGCTCGTGTCATGCCGACATAGCAAAGGCGACGTTCTTCTTCCAAGCGGCCCGCTTCTTCAGCTGACATCTGGCTGGGGAACATGCCCTCTTCCACCCCGACCATAAAGACTAAGGGGAACTCGAGGCCTTTGGCACTGTGCAAGGTCATCAATTGGACCGCATCATCGAACTCGTCCGCTTGGCCTTCACCGGCCTCAAGGGCAGCGTGGGCCAAGAACGCCGACAGCGGTGTCATGCCTTCGGCTTCCGCCTCTTCGGGAGGGGTAAATTGGCGCGTGGCGGTCACCAACTCTTCCAAGTTATCGACCGGCTTGCGCCTTTTCGCCTTTTTCTTGCTCGTACATGGCACGCAAGCCGGAGTGACGGATCACCGCATCGGTTTGTTGATACATCGCCATTTCACGGGTGTCATCTTCTAGTGCATTGACCAGCTCAATAAACCGGCCCAATGCATTGGCCGCGCGTCCTGCCAGCGCTTTTTCTGCCAAGATTTGCTCGGCGGTGTGCCATAGGGTTTGGCCACGATCGCGCGCCGCGCCACGGAGCGTTTCGAGAGTACGATCGCCCACCCCACGCGTGGTGTATTCACCACCCGCTCAAACGCGGCATCGTCATTGCGGTTAGCCATCAAACGCAAATAGGCCAGCGCGTCCTTGATTTCCTGGCGTTCGAAAAAGCGCATGCCGCCATAAATGCGATAAGGCAGGCCGGCTTGAATTAAGGCTTCTTCCAGCACCCGGGATTGGGCGTTGTTGCGGTATAAAATGGCGCTGTCGGTGAGCGCACCGCCTTCGTCTTGCCAGGTTTTGATTTTGCCGACCACAAAACGCGCTTCATCCAGTTCGTTAAAGCCAGCATACACCGAGATCGGCTCACCCTCTTTACCCTCGGTCCACAGACTTTTGCCCATCCGATCGGTATTGTTTTCAATCAGGGTGTTTGCCGCTTGCAAAATGGTACTGGTTGAGCGGTAGTTTTGCTCCAAACGAATGGTTTGTGGGGCAGCAAAATCATCCAGAAAACGCTGAATGTTTTCCACTTTGGCTCCGCGCCAGCCATAAATGGATTGATCGTCATCACCGACAATCATCACATTCGCATGTTGCCGGCCATCATGCGTAGCCACGCATATTGGATGTTGTTGGTATCTTGAAACTCATCCACCAAAATGTGCTGAAAGCGTGCTTGGTAATGATCACGGATCACCGGCTTATCGCGCAATAGCTCCAACGTTCGCAACAAGATCTCGGCAAAATCGACCAAACCAGCCCGATCGCATGCCTCTTGATAGGCCTGATAAATCCGCAGCCAGGTGCTCTCGACCGGATCGTGACGGGTATCAATGTGCTTGGGGCGCAAGCCTTCGTCTTTTTTGCCATTGATATACCAGCTCGCTTGCTTAGCAGGCCAGTGTTTCTCATCCAAGTTTTGCGCTTTAATCAAGCGGCGCAACAAGCGTTTTTGATCGTCTGAGTCCAGAATTTGGAAGTCTTGCGGCAGGTTGGCATCCAAATAATGGGCACGGAGAATACGATGGCAAATACCATGGAAGGTGCCACACCACATGCCAGAGGCAGTGCCCTGCATCAGTTGCTCAATACGCCCGCGCATCTCTGCCGCCGCTTTGTTGGTAAAGGTCACCGCCATCACCGAGAAAGGCGATGCTTCTTCCACCCGCATCAGCCACGCCATGCGATGAACCAGCACTCGCGTTTTACCACTGCCGGCGCCGGCCAAGATGAGATGATGACCCAGTGGCGCGGCCACGGCTTCACGCTGTTTGTCGTTAAGTCCGTCTAGAAGAGTTGATACGTCCATCGCCACCTACCATTTTACTGGGTATTTATACACTGGTTGGCGATTATACCAGCTCAGCACTAAATTGCGCGCCCGATCCTGTGACAACTTTTTTAAACGTAAATTCAGCGTGTTAGCTCTCATAACGAAAAAAATTGTATATTAGGTGAAAGATTATTCCGCGATTGCCTATCTTTGTTGATAGACGCACCACAACATTGTGGGCGTAACAACGCGAAATCGGAATAAGAAAAGGATGCATTATGAAACACACTAACCTAGCTGTTGCCGCTGCTGTTACGGGCTTACTCGCCGTGGGTGCGACCACCCTCACCAGCACACCTGCCCATGCGGCAGAAAAGGAGAAATGCTATGGTGTCGCCAAAGCAGGCAATAATGACTGCGCCACGGCCACCAGCTCTTGTGCGGGTACCTCGACCAAAGATGGTCAAAAAGATGCTTTTGTGATGGTGCCAAAAGGTTTGTGCGATCGCTTAGCGGGCGGCAGCACCTCGTCTTCCTGATGCAGCGCGCCCGGGCTCTTCCCGGGCTTTGCCCTCAGCCTATCACAAGGAGCGAGTATGGATGATGCAGCACATTGGACGGGCGTTGGACTCAGGCAGCCACATCTGGACTATTTTGATCAGCACCGCCCACCCGTAGGTTGGTTGGAAGTCCACAGTGAAAATTACTTTCGCCCTCATCGCCCCGCATTTTCAACCTTAATGCGCTTACGTGAGGATTACGCCATAAGCTGTCATGGTGTGGGTTTATCGCTGGGCAGTGATGAACCGCTTGACCGCGCGCACCTTAGTAAACTGAGTGCATTAGTGGAACAGGTTGAGCCCTTATTTGTGTCTGACCATTTAAGTTGGAGCCGGATTGGCGGCCAGCACTTTCACGACTTGTTACCACTCCCTTACACTGAACAGGCATTACAGGTGTTCTGCGACAATGTTCAGCAGGTACAAGATGCCTTACAGCGTCCGCTGCTGATTGAAAATCCGTCCAGCTATTTATGCTTTGAGGGTGGGGATTACACCGAATGGGAATTTCTTGCCGACGTGCATGCCCGTACTGGCTGTGATTTGCTGCTCGATCTGAATAACATCTATGTCAGTGCCTTTAACCACAGCTTTAGCGCAAACACTTATCTTGATGCTATCCCTGCTCAGGCGGTGAAAGAGATTCATCTCGCCGGCTTTACGGTAAAACACACATCCGCAGGCGAAATTTGGATAGATACCCATAGTCAGCCCGTTAGTGACCCGGTCTGGGCACTTTATCAACAATGGATTGCTCGCTACGGGCCACGACATACCTTAATTGAATGGGACACGGATTTACCCACCCCCGAGCGGCTCTTAGCAGAAGCTGCGAAAGCCCATCACTTGTTGGCACGGCATAAGGAGGCGGTATGACACTCGCATCGCTTCAGCATGCCTTTGCCGCTACCTTACGTGACAATCCTCAGCCACTCTCGGTGAAAAGCGATAAGATTGCGGCGGAAAAACGGCTACAGGTTTATCGTAACCATTATGTGGTCACACTGACTGAGACCTTAAAGTGCGTGTACCCAAAGACCTGTGCATTACTCGGTGATGCTTGCTTTGAGGCGATCGCTCGATATCATGCGATTGAACATCCGCCGCAAACCGGTGTGATGGAAGACTATGGCGCGCAGTTCGATACCACCTTGCGTGCCCTGCCCAATATTATCGAGGCGGTCCCCTCCTGCGCCGATCTCGCGCGTTTTGAATGGACGCAAGTGGCGCTCACCCTTGCCCCTGCCTCCCCCGCGTTTGAGGGAAACGCACTCGCGGCACTCAGCCTGAGCAACAAGCGCAAGTGTGTTTGCCACTCAATACTCAGGCCACTTTGTTTGAAAGCAATTACGCCATTAGCGACGTGTGGCAAGCGATCGCCACCGAGCATTTCGAGGGCTTGGTATTAGAGACACCGCAATCCTTGTTGCTTATCGCCAGTCAAGACACGGTAAATTGGTATCACTTAAACGCCCATCAAGTCAGCGTGCTAAAGGTCTGCCCTCATACACCACTGGCCGCGCTCTCGGAAGAACAACTCGCCTGTGTGCCTGAATTAGCCGCACTGAATGCGTTTACCGCACCCAATATTTCGCTACACGTTAAGGAGTAAGCCATGTGGCTAACCACGATCAATCATATCTTTACTCGCGCGCTCACCCCACTCCAGCCGCTACTCCTGCTGGTGGGTCGCCTGTATGTGGCGTGGTTTTTTTTTCAATCCGGATTGATCAAATATCAAAGCTGGGACAGCACCTTGTACTTGTTCGAGTTTGAGTACCAGGTTCCCTTAGTGCCGTGGCAACTTGCGGCCTATTTAGGCACCGCCGCCGAGCTGATTTTGCCGATATTTGTGGCATTAGGCTTCCTGGCTCGCCCGATGACCTTGGCCTTATTTGTGTTCAATATTGTCGCGGTCGCCTCCTATCCACTGCTGTGGGAGCGTGGCTTTGACGACCATATTATGTGGGGCGTGATTTTATTGGTGGTGAGTGTGTGGGGGCCCGGTTGGCTCAACCTGGATCAGAGGCTAACCCGAGACCAAAAAGGCGCGGCTTAGCGGTGCCGCTGCTGAATCAGGCGTCGAGCTCAGATAAGTCGTCGATCGCCACATCGGGTAAGGTGCGTCCTTTATGCATCATAGGCGATTGGCGTTCAGGGCGGATCCAGCATGCTTGCATGCCCGCTTGGCGCGCACCGGCGACATCCGAACTTAAGTGATCGCCGACATGTAGAATGCGTTGTGGCGCCATATCTAACACCTGCGCGGCTTTATCAAACATCACTGGACTTGGCTTGGGCTCCCCGTGTTCCCCTGCGCGGAAAATATGCTGGAAAAACGGCGTCAACCCAATCGCATCGGTATCCACATTACCGTTAGTGATCGCCACCAACGGTAGCGTCGCGGACCAGGCTTTTAGGTAAGCTAAGCTTTGCGCCGGCACGGCAAAATCACTGCGATAACCGCAAAAGAACGCCGTGGCTGCTTGTGCTTGCGCACGGGCTTGCTCGGCAGTAAAACCGACAAACTCCCCTGTCAGAGTCAGTTGCGCGACACGCATGGCAGTGACATCAAAGCGCTGCTCGGGGTTCGTGATCACGTGCTTGGCGGCAGGAAACCCCGCGAGGGTGGCTTGATCAAGCGCCGCTATCGGTGGGCAGTGCTCGCTCAAATAGTCAGTTAACGCCGCCTCGGCGCGTGCGATCACCGGCCAGTTGTCGTACAAGGTATCATCCAAGTCAAAGCTGACCGCATCAAACGCTTGTAAGCGACGATAAAATTTCATATCACGACTCCGAATTCGGTGTGTTATCTGGGTCCGTTTTCCGCGCGCCGCGCTTTCGGGCTCTCGGGTGGGCCGCGTCATACACTTTCGCCAAGTGTTGAAAGTCTAAATGGGTATAAATTTGCGTGGTGCCTAAATCCGCATGGCCGAGCAGCTCTTGCACCGCACGCAGATCTCCCGAGGATTCCAACATATGGGTGGCAAAACTGTGGCGCAATTTATGGGGGTTAATATTGGCTATTGACCGACTGCTTTTGTCCCCATTCTGCCATGCGCTTTTGTACGCTGCGGTGCGAGATACGCTGGCCGAGCTTAGAAATAAACAGCGCGTCTTCTGGGCCTTTTAATAGCTGATTACGCACCTTAAGCCAGTTCATCACCCAGGTTTTTGCCATGCCAGAAAAAGGCACAATGCGCTCTTTTTCCCCTTTACCGATGACGCGCAAATCCCCTTTTCGCACCGAGACATCACGTACGTCTAAATCCACCAGCTCGGCCAGACGTAGCCCCGCGCCATACATCAGCTCCATCATCGCCCGATCACGCACCGACAGCGGATCGTCTTGGTCCACTTCAAGCAGCTGATTCATTTCATCTACATCTAAGTTTTTAGGAAGATGGCGACCTTGTTTCGGCGCAGAGACGCCTTTGGCAGGATTGGCCTCAAGCTGTTCGGCATGTACCAGATAATCAAAAAAGCTACGCAAGGCAGACAAACGTAACGCAATGCTGCCTGGTTTCAGCCCATCACGTTTGGCTTGGCTAGAGATTTGCCGCACCCAGTCGGCGTCGACATCGGCCCAATGAGCGATACCGCGCACGGTTAGAAAGTCGACAATCTTATCTAACTGGCGCTGATAATTACGCTGGGTATGTGCACTGAGACCACGCTCGCTAAGCTGATACTGATAAAAACGGTCCAAGGGCACCGTTAGAGATAGTGGTGCGGTAGCTGGCTCGCTGGGTGTCACGTCGGTCACTGACGGTCACCTTTTTGCGCCCACTGACTACATAAAATGGCTAAGTGCGAAGCCAGTTGTTCAATAAAAAGGGTGTCCATATCCGGCTGGAAGTGGCCGCCATCCGCACTGGCAAAGCTGAGTAGCCCCCACTCTTTACCCTCACCTTTAATCGGTACCAAGCAAATGAGCAGTCTGTGGCTGGGTCGTGATCACCACTTCGGCATCGATACGGCGCAAACGACCTAAGTAACAACGGCGTCCGGCAAAGTGATGGTTTTTCAGTTGATCCACCGCTTGACGAGGAATGGTCGTCATCCCCGCAATATCGTGATAAACGCAGACACTGACGTTGAGCTGTAATTGCGCACTGAGCGTCTGTAATATCTTGTTCACGGTGTGTAGCTGGTCTGTACGAAGCAACGCCTGATGCGCTTCCGCAAACGCTCGGAATAAGCGATCATTTTTGGCGCCTAAGCTCATCAGCTGGGTAATATCTTCTTCTAGCTCTGCGACGCGCTCACGCAAGCGCTTGAGCTGGATTTCGACCAAAGACACCGCCCCCCGCTCAGCGTGTGGAATGGTTAACTGCGCCAGTAAGTCACGCTGACGAACAAAAAAGTCCGGATGATCGTTTAAATACGCGGCCACCGCTTCTTCGTTCAACGGCATGGTTTCCAATGTAGTGGCGTCTACCCCGTTATTCATAATTGCAATTGTCCATCATATACATGTGTCGCAGGCCCCGTCATCGATAAAGCTGACCCGGCCCCCGCCAGACAATCCGTAAATCCCCGCCCGGTAACGTGACAGTGACTTGCTCATCCAGTAAACCTTGGTCAATCCCAACGGCAACCGCCGCACAAGCGCCACTGCCACAAGCCTGAGTCTCTCCCGCTCCGCGTTCATAGACCCGAAGCTTAATCGCATTACGCGAAAAAACCTGCATAAAGCCAGCATTGACACGCTCTGGAAAACGCTCATGATTTTCTAGTAACGGCCCAAGCGTCTCGACATCCGCCGTATCAATATCATCGACCACTGTTACCACATGTGGGTTTCCCATACTCACCGCCCCGACAAACAAGGTCTGTTCCGCTACACGCATCAAATAGGTCTTTTCTTGTGAATTCGCCCGAAAAGGGATCTTACCCGGCGTGAAAATAGGCTCGCCCATATTCACCCGCACTTGGTTGTCGTTCTCAACATGCAGCCGCATCTTCCCCGCTTGGGTACTGACATTGACTTGATACTTATTGGTGAGCCCTTTCATGCGCACAAAGCGGGCAAAACAACGCGCGCCATTGCCACATTGCGACACCTCAGAGGCATCAGGATTAAAAACCCGATAATGAAAGTCGGTTTCCGGATCATAAGGCGGTTCGACGACCAATAACTGATCAAAGCCAATGCCTCGATGGCGATCGGCTAAACGCCGGATCAGATCCGGGGAGAAAAACGCATTTTGTGTGACGCAGTCAACTACCATAAAGTCGTTGCCCAGTCCGTGCATTTTTGCAAACTGTATCTGCATGCCAATCCTTATTCTGGTAGGCGCTTTTCAAGCTGCCACAGTGACGCTAAGCGCTCGCGCTCGCGTACCAAGTGTGCGTGTTCACCATCGACAACGATTTCGGCGGGACGGCAGCGCGAATTATAATTAGAAGCCATCACAAAGCCATAAGCCCCTGCCGATCGCACCGCTAACAAATCGCCGGCTTCGAGCACGAGCGAACGATTTTTACCCAAGTAATCACCGGTTTCGCACACTGGACCCACTAAGTCGTAAGTTTTTGACTCCCCTTGACGCGGGACCACAGGAATGATTTCTTGATAGGCTTGATACAGCGAAGGGCGAATTAAATCGTTCATGCCGGCGTCAATGATGGCAAAGTTCTTGTGTTCGCTGTGCTTGAGAAATTCCACCTTGGTGAGCAGTACACCGGCATTGGCGGCAATCGCGCGGCCGGGTTCAAAAATCAGCTCAAGGTGGTGGTGATTATCCAAACGCGCCAGCAACGCTTTGGCATATTCCGAAGGCTGCGGTGGCTTTTCATCACTGTAGGTCACACCCAAGCCACCACCAACGTCAAGGTGGCGAATCTGAATGCCTTCTTGCGCCAAGGTATCAATCAGGGCTAACAGACGGTCAGTCGATTCAATGAAGGGCGTCAGATCCGTGAGCTGCGACCCAATATGACAATCAATGCCTTCAACGTTCAGATGCGGTAAGCTCGCGGCATAGCGAAAACTCTTTAGTGCTTCACCGAACGCAATCCCAAATTTGTTTTCTTTGAGGCCGGTAGAGATATATGGATGGGTATTGGCATCGACGTCCGGGTTAATACGCAAAGAAATCGGCGCCTCGACGCCCAGTTCGCCGGCCACTTGGTTGAGACGATCAAGTTCCGAGTGCGATTCGACGTTGAAACATTTAATCCCCACTTCCAGCGCACGACGTATTTCGACCGCCGTTTTGCCGACACCGGAAAAAACAACCTTAGCCGGATCGCCGCCTGCAACCAAGACGCGTTCCAGCTCACCTTGCGACACAATATCAAAGCCGGAACCTTGCCGTGCCAGTATATTTAATACGCCAATATTCGAGTTAGCTTTAACGGCATAACACACCAGATGTGGTGATCACCACCGCGCAATCAAAGGCATGCCAATGGCGCTCTAAGGTCGCGCGAGAGTACACATACAATGGCGTACCATGCTCGTTGGCAAGCTGCGCCAACGGCAATGATTCGGCCCACAGCTGGCCGTCGTCCTGATAATTAAAATAATCCAAGGTGTTCGTCCCTGTTGTCGTGAGTTATTGATTTTGCGTCGGTTGTTCGTCCGGATAGTACAGGGGCCCTTGTTGGCCACAGCCGGTCAGTGTCATGATGCCAGTGAACATCAATAAAATGACGAGTTTTCGCATAGTGAATGCCAGTGATTATCGAGTCAATGCCCTCTATAATCGCATCACAACCATGAAAAGCAATAGGATGTAACGGGATGAACACAACGGAATATCATCAGCTGGTCGATTTGCAAATGCAGACCATCGAAGAAGGTATTGATAACTCGGGTGTCGACATCGACTACGAGAGCGTCGGTAACGTAATGACACTCGAATTTGACGATGGCAGCCAGATCATCATTAACCGTCAAGAGCCGATGCAAGAAATTTGGGTCGCGTCAAAAGGTGGCGGCTTCCATTTCGCGTTAAAAAATGGCGAGTGGACGTGCAGCAAGACCGGCTTAGTCTTAATGGATTTAGTCCAACAAGAGTGCAGCAAACATGCTGGAGAGCCGGTTTCTTGGTGATCGCCGCGGTCAGGCGCTAGAAATACCCAGAGAACGGATGGGAAAGCCGCTCTCTGGGTTATTTAAATGACGCCACCTGCCCGCTAAAGCCATCCTGAAGAGGCTGACGAGGCGGCTGCCATTGCGCATCACACTTAAAGGGTAACGCCTGTGGCTCACCGCGTTCATCGGTGACAATTTGATAAAATTGCGGCAAGTTAAAGTTAATAAAATTAGCACTGTAGCTGTAACGGTCGTGAGAGGAGGTATAGAAGCGGTTCACCCCCTGCACCATCTCGGTTTTATCCCCGCTACACTGGCGATACACTTCCACGCGGTTGTTTTCATCGAGAATATAGAGGTTGTAGCCATTGGCGCAATCCTCAAAGAAAAACTGCACCAATCCCTCACTGGCGTACGCATCGACACCGCAGGTGGCTGCACATCTTGCCGATTATCAACACCATCACGGGTCGTACCATTCACTTTGTTGGTCGAGATACAACGATAAAAATCGACCGAGTTTTCTAACCGCTGTACTGAGACCCCACGACGTTCAAAGAACAAGCCGTGCGTTTGCGTGCCAATACGCAACGCTTTGAAGCGACGACGCTTTTCCTTTTCAACCGGTTTTAATCGAAGCTCAATACATTCAGCAACCAATTGATACACCAAGTTACGGATCAAACCACGCATTTTGCTTGAATAGCAGAACACATCGACCGATTCAGGGGGTAGGGCATCTTGGTGCATTTTCCCTTAACATGGTTTTTAGCGCTTCAAGAATCGCATCATCACCGCGATAGTTCAGCGTACGTACCTCATTCCACGAGTTACGATAGACCAAATCGACACTGCCCACGAGGCAGGTTTGCTCCGAGCCATAGCTAAAGATATCGCTGTTTTTAAAATCAAACCGCATCGAGGGCTTTTTATACGCCGAGGTCGGATCGTGCTCTAAGTTAATAAACAAGGCGAGCTGACGAATCTCACAGGGGCTGGATAGCGCCTCCAAGGTTGGACGCGGCGGCCGCAGTGAGAAGGTGTTGCGAATATCACTGACCAACTGATACAAAGTATCAATATCAACATCGGCATCGCGCACCACGGTGTGTAAGTGGGTTGACTCGGTGAGCAGGCCATTAAAAAACGCCCAAGCGACCAGCTTAGACAGATAGCTATTATGCTCAAGCGGCGCGCGACCGATGATGTCGACCGGATCCAGTGAGTGTTTGTATAAATACCACCCCGACCGATTCGTCCGCCCTTCTGGCACTTGAATCAAGGTCAAATTGGGCTCGTGCAAATCCGGCGAAATTTGCGGGTTCAACAAGGTTACTTTACCCGGTAGTTCTTCAAACGCGGCATAGAGCTTACGCGCCAACGTACTGATATCTTGCGGGCTGATCGCGGAGGTGATGTCGTTGCGGCGCGCAAAGCGAATCAAATTACGATAGCTTTGCATCAACGCATCAAGCAGCTCGTTGTGCGCGTACTGCACTTCCTCCACTTTCCAGTGTCGACGGTTGTCGAGGTAAGTCAACGCCTGCTCGTCCCAGCCCCATTCATGGCCAATAAACGCAACACGTCACGACGCCACGCCACCGAGCCCGTCGACGGCGACTGAGTCAACTTTTCATGGGTTTTGAGATAAAAGCAGCGGCGGACTAAGTCTAAACGGCGGGTGTCGCCGATCGACTCGAGATAGCGCGTCACTTTTTCCAACATTAGGTAGTAAGCGTCAGACTGGTATACATCGACCCAACCGGCATAAAAACGGCGTTTGCCATCGACACTGAGCAATTGAGTACCCGGGTACTGCCATGAGTAGGCTTCGAGTAGTATCGCTTTTAGCACCGATTTATATGGCGAATCGATACTTTTATAAAGCTGCCATAAACTGGAACCAAAGTATTCTTCTGCCGGAATAGTCGGCAGGCCACCGAAATCGACCCAATCACGTCGGTCAAGACCATGGTCTACGACCAAGGTATCCACATACTCGTCGTAGCAGTCTTCCATCTCTGGCGGCACCATGTACCAAAGCAGCTTTTGCCCTGCGAGTCGCATTGATGAGCGATAAAACTCATCGAGCAACAAAAAATGCTGACTCGTCCCACAGTTATCGCTGGTCATGGTTTGGCTGAGGTGATGGCGGAATCGCCCTTCACACACCACGAAGAAGTTGGCTTCAACGCCTTGGTTTAACGCCCATTCGGAAATCGCCATGCACTTGGCATCAAGCTTATCAC
The DNA here is from genome assembly GCF_000513715.1 of Salinivibrio socompensis S35. Lineage (GTDB taxonomy): Bacteria > Pseudomonadota > Gammaproteobacteria > Enterobacterales > Vibrionaceae > Salinivibrio > Salinivibrio socompensis. The sequence continues at coordinate 1,465 of NZ_AQOD01000050.1, read as the reverse complement.
GCTGAGCCAAGGTGACGGCAGCATCAATACAAACCCAGATATCAAGATCACTGGTTAGGCTTTGTCCCATCGAGCCGGTGCTGCCCATGGTATACATGCCTTTGATCGGGTGACGTGGGCGTTCATCAAGACATGCCGTTAAGGAGGAAAAGCGCGTCTTTGAATGGATCAGACAGTCAGACACAAACTCGCGTTGTGCCTCATCAAGCTGATAATCAGCAATGCCAAAAGGCACACTGTCGCCACAAAACCCAGGTAAGGCTGGGTGATTGAGATGTAAGAGCACTGGCAGCACATCAAAGATGGCTTGAGCTTGACGGCTCATCGCTGACCGCGCGCGATCCATTCTCACGCGGTTAAACGCCTCTATGCGCTCAGTTTGCTGTTGTACGTATGTTTGCAAGGCAATCATCCAGATTCGTTGACATCCTAGTCAACAGGTCGACGTTACTGTCTTCACCGTATCCGCCCAATTGCAGATAACAAAACGTGATCAATGTAACATTCTCGACAACTCGGGTAAAGCCAATAACCCCGAGGCCTGTGTGGTGAGATCCGTGACGCACTATAGGCGCTTTTTGAGACCAATATCAACTTTTTCGCTCTACTACCTTAGTCGTAAGTTTCACTTTTTGCCGCTTATCAATCTCACTATTTGCGCAAATAATACGCTATCGATCACATTTATTCACCTATATGACGATAAGCCCATCATAAATCTCGAAAGCGATTGGCGACTATTACGAGTGAGCCAATGGCAATGGTACGATGGTGGTTATGAATCAAGAAGGAAGCCAAACCATGTACTCAACACCCGTACGCATTGCCACGCGCAAAAGCCCTTTGGCACTCTGGCAAGCGGAATTTGTTAAAGAAGCCCTCGAAGCTTCCCATCCTGGCTTGACCGTCGAGCTCGTGCCCATGGTCACTAAAGGTGACGTGATTCTGGACACGCCACTGGCGAAAATCGGGGGTAAAGGCTTGTTTATTAAAGAGCTTGAACAAGCAATGCTTGATGGTCGCGCGGACATTGCCGTCCACTCGATGAAAGATGTCCCGGTTGAGTTTCCGGAAGCGCTAGGATTAGTCACCATCTGTGAGCGCGGTGACCCGCGTGATGCATTCGTCTCTAACCACTACAACAGTATTGATGATCTCCCCCAAGGCGCGGTGTCGGGACGTCCAGCTTACGTCGTGAATGCCAGCTACGCGAACGCCGCCCCGATCTCGTGATTAATACGTTACGAGGCAATGTGGGTACCCGCCTGGGTAAGCTGGATGACGGTCAATATGATGCGATCGTCCTCGCGGCGGCTGGTCTAAAACGGTTAGGCTTACATGAACGCATTCGTAATGAAATTCCGCCGGAAGTGATCCTACCCGCTGTCGGCCAGGCGGTCGGTATTGAGTGCCGACTGGATGATGAGCGTATTCGGACTTTATTGGCACCGCTTTCTGATGCCAG
>NZ_AQOD01000049.1 GCF_000513715.1 Salinivibrio socompensis S35 | reverse complement strand
CTGTACCAACATGAATTGGTCACTCAGTGTATCGAATAAATCTTTTTGTCTATTCTCAACGAGTGCCCACACAGATTGCATAGGTCAAATTGTTAAAGAGCGTTGACTGTGCGAAGCTTCGCTTCACTTGGTCAGGGCTGCGTATCTTACGCACCTTACCGTCAAAGTCAAGAAGAAATTTTATCTTTTATTTTGAACTCTAAGGGCCGAAATAAAATGTCTTTTTGACTCCCCTAGCGCTTGGCGCTAAGTGGACGGCTATCTTAATCTTTTAAAAACTCACGTCAAGCGTTTATTTTTATTTTATTTTTTACTCCGACATGGCGCTGAGCGCTTGCGCTGCCTGCCGTATCGATGTGGAGCGTAGTATAGCGACGCAGATCACACTGACAAGGGTTTTTTACGTTTTTTATTTCGACTGGGCAATAATCCACCTAAAATGATGAATAACCAGCGTTTTGAAACATTCTTGATACGTGGTATTTACTGAGAAGTAACGCTGGCCGGTTTTCTTAGTCCTTTTCATGACATGTATTGCCTATTTGTTTTTCATGTCACCACTTTTAATCGCTCTATTAAATAATGCTTATGAAATCACCAGTCAATTTTGCACTAATCATCTGTATCGCCGTACTAGGCGCTATTATCATCAACCTGATGGGAGTGATCTCACCTGCCATTGCATTCGCCGCAGGCGCAATCATCAGCGGACTTGCTTGTCTTTATCTTCCTTTACCGGATTTTAAACCGTCGACACAGGATTATCCTGAACCAAACACCGCGAACAACGAAGAGGAATCACCACAGAGCAAAACACTATACGTTGGGAACTTACCTTATCGTGCTAATGAGAATGATGTGCGCACACTGTTTAGCGAACATGGAGAGGTGTTTGCCGTTAGGCTGATGAAAGATAAACGTACCGGCAAGCGTCGAGGTTTTGGTTTCGTTGTAATGGCCGCCGCCCAAGCAGACGATGCCATCAATTCACTCAATAACAACGTATACGGAGAAAGGACACTTAAAGTCCGTGAAGCGAACGATCCAAAAAAGCAGGAGAATAGCTAACACGCATAAACCCTATCGACCGTATAAAGTCGGATAGCGCGTCAGCTTTAATCGGTGTTGCCGTTGCATAGGCTTGATTGCCTGACGTTGCCGCGGTAACACTCGATAAGTTAAGTGTCTCCGTCAGTGAGACGATGCGGCGCGCAATGGCTGTGCCTGAATCAATCAAACAAACTGATTCACCCAGTACCTGTTGGATTTCATCTCGCAATAAGGGGAAATGGGTACATCCCAACACCAAGGTATCGATGGTGGCTGTAAACGGCGCTAGGATTGCGGTTAAGTCTTCTTGGTTAACCGCTTCACCTCGCAGCTTACGCTCTGCCATATGCACCAAGGCCGTGGTGCCGACCGATACAAGGTTGCAGTCTTTGGCATAATCGGCAATCAACTGGCTGGTATAAGGACGACCAACCGTCGCAGGTGTGGCCAGTAAGCCTATCGTTTTATGTTTGCTTTGCGCCGCCGCCGGTTTGATCGCAGGCACAACACCGACAACCGGAATCGCTAACTGTTCACGTAACTGCGGCAGTACCAGCGTCGAGGCGGTATTACATGCGATGACGACGATATCAATATCATGCTGCGTACATACTGCACTCACCAAAGCGGTCACACGAGTGATGAGTCGAGCATCATCCAGCTCACCGTATGGGAAGGCTTGGTTATCAAACAAATAAGTATAGCTTGCCTCGGGAAGCTGCTCTCTCACCGACTGATAAATCGATAAGCCACCCACCCCGGAGTCGAAGATCAAAATATTGGGCTGCGCCATGGGATACTCATGCAATGAATAACGCCCTTATCATAACGATAAGGGCGTGAAGAAAGCTAGTTTCGCCGCGAATCCGATACTAGTATTGAAAGTCTAACGTCATAAAGTAGGCACGTTCAGCTGCAGGATAACCACCCGCTGTCTCGTACTCTTTATCAAAGACATTATCGACTTTGCCTTTGACTGTCAGGTTATCGGTTGCCTGATAGGATGCAGTGACCGTCCACAGGCTATAACTTCCCAACATATCTCCGCCGGAATAATCAAGACGCTCACTTTGATACTGCCACTGAGTACCGAGTTGCACCTGCTCCCATTGGTACGATGCATCCCATTTCGCCACCCGTTTGGCGCGACGAGCAAGCTGCTCGCCCGTTTTATCATTTTTAGGGTCTTTATATTCTAACGATATGCGGTTATTTAAAGGGCGCACATCAAAGGTGGCAATAAACTCAACACCTTCGATCTTAGCTTTGCCCACATTTTGGTTCTGACCATTGGGGTAACTGCCTGTGTACTGAATGAGATTATCAATATGATTAACATAGCCTGTGAGTGACCAATCAACGTCAGCCGTCACTCCACGTAGTGAAAGCTCCGTATTGGACGATTCCTCCGGGTTGAGAGTTGCATTTCCGCCCCACCCATACAGTTCAGTCAAACTCGGTGCCTTAAAGGCCGTCCCGTAGCTGGCGGTTAATTGATACCCTTCCGCTATCGCAAGGCCCGCGCTCGTCTGCCACGTCGTATGCTGCCCGTATTGTTCGTTATCATCCGAGCGTGCGCTTGTCTCAATAGATAGTGCTTCTACTGGGCTAAATTGCGTTAAAAGATAAGTACCAAGGTTATCGCGCGGATTGATTGCAATATCATCGGGGTTGGTAATCAAACTTCCTTCATTAAAGGTATCTTGTCGATAATCCACACCGCCACCAACCAGCCAGTCATCGGTGGCTTGATACTGAAGTCCCAACGAGGTAGAGACTTGCTCAACATCTGAGGTTTTATTGTTTTTACGGGCATTGGCAGGGCTGTAGTCATAGTTTTCTTGTTGGGAGATCTCTGCGCTGAGTGTTGCGCTCCAGGCACCAGAGCGATAATTCAGATTGCTAGCCAGTGCTTGGCTTTCTAACCAGCCATGTTTCAAGCTTCCAAAGTTGTCGTAATCGTATTCATTCTGGTACCAGCGCCCCGTCATATCGGCCGACCAAGATGCATTCCACCGATGACTGTATCCAAGCTGCGCATTGCGGCCGGTAAAACCATGCTGGTCACCACGGTTGCTCGCCGTCGGATGAACATTATATCCATCATTCGACTCATACCCAGCCGCACCAGAGAGGTGACCCTTATCGCCTAACTTTGTTGCCCAAGCGCCGTTAATCGCATGATGATCCAAACTGCCTACGGTCGCGGATACATTGGCTCGCTCTTTATCAGTTTTGGTGATGATATTGATCACCCCACCAATCGCGCTCGACCCGTAAAGTGTGGCGCGTGCACCGCGAATGATCTCAATCCGCTCGATACTGTTTACCGGGATCTGGTTAAAATCCACCGAGCCTTTGATGGATGAAGCCATCCGCATACCATCAATCAGGACTAAAGAGTGATCTGATTCCGTGCCGCGCATAAAAATAGAGGCAATTTGTCCGCGACCTCCGCTTTGAGCAATCTCAATGCTCGGCACCGTACGCAATACATCGACAAGGCTTCGTGCCTGCAAACGCACAATGTCTTGACGTGTCAAAATGGTTGCTGATTGCAACACTGAGGCATCGGACTGCGCAAACCGACTGGCAGTCACCACCACCGTTTCGGTGTTTTGATCGGCCCACGCGCTCGCGGGGAGTAATGACGCCGCCACCAGGCTCGCCACAATTGGTTTGTTCATTGGTTATTCCTTCCTATCGCGAGAATATGCAGCACTATGCTGCGGGGCGGGCTGTATTCGGACTTAAGAGCATGGCTTTCGCCACCTACTGCTAACGACTTCCCATCACCTATCCATGGAATTGGCGATAGTGTCTGGCCAGGGGCCGAGTTAGGGTCGTTCTCTGATACCGCTGCGCGTCAGTTGCGGATTCTCACCGCATTCCTGCGATAGACCTTTGTTAGCCAGTCTATCGCTTACCCGCCCAAGAATAATAGCCGTCTAGATGGATATTGTCCATTGATAACCTTATAGAATAAGGGAGAATCATGAGCAAGGCTGGACATAGCTGGGGATTTGTCTAAAATCTGCGCTCATTTTCCAATCGCTGAGGCAGCCATCATGACCAAGGCCCAATCAACCGTTGACTACGACACACAGCTTGCTGAGAAAGTCCAACGACTCACTGAACAACTCGCACCGTTTCACGCGCCTGAGATCGAAGTATTTCATTCGCCAGAGACGCACTATCGGATGCGCGCAGAGTTTCGGGTGTGGCATGAGGGTGATGATCTTTACTACATCATGTTTGACCCGGCGACCAAGCAAAAATATCGCGTTGATACCTTTCCCGTGGCAAGCCGCTTAATCAACGATTTAATGCCGCTATTGATCGAGGCGATTAAACCCAACGAGGCTTTGCGTCGCAAGCTTTTCCAAGTGGACTTTTTGTCGACCCAAAGTGGCGAGATCTTGGTGTCTTTGCTGTACCACCGCCAACTGGATGAAGCGTGGGAACAGGCCGCCCAAACACTGAAGCAACGTCTGAATGATGAAGCTTTAATCTCAATCTGATTGGCCGCGCCCGTAACGCAAAAAAAGGTACTGGATCGCGATTACGTACTAGAAAAGGTA
>NZ_AQOD01000048.1 GCF_000513715.1 Salinivibrio socompensis S35 | reverse complement strand
ACCACCAGTAACTCAAACGGCGAAACGCCAAGAATGGCGGCCGCCTCGTAAATACCGTCCGGATCCGGCTTACCAGCAGAAACCGCGTCTGCGCCCAAGATACGGGTGAAGAAATGCCCAATGCCTAGCGTTCGCAGTAAACTGTTTGCGTGCGCTGTTTGCATATCAGTGGTGCACACCATCGGGATGTGACGCCGAGATAAAGATTCCAGGCAAGCGAGCACCCCCGGATACAGTCGAGTTTTTGGCGGCTTACTGCCCAGGTATGATGACAAAAACAGAGCACGCGCTTGGTTCAACACCGTGGTTGATACACGCCCATCGATGTGTCGTGTCAACACGCGGTGGATCAATAAATCCGCCCCATCACCAATCCAATCTTTTATTGCATGGGGATCTTCATCAGGCAAGCTCAGGCCACGTAACATACCGCTGACCGCCTCATACAGATCGTCAAAAGGGTCTGCGAGTGTGCCATCTAAGTCAAAGCATACCGCAGAGACGCTCTCTAACTTAATCATAAAAACCCCTTTTATTCATATATTTACAACAAAAAGAAAAGAGCTGATGGGCTCAAGACTCCAATCCATCGCGTTGTAAAAGTTAGCAGAGAAGCGCCCGCAATCCTACGAAAACACGACGCACAATATGTCAGATGATGGGGGGATAAATGGATAATTGAGCAGTGACATGCAAACTTCAGTGTGGAATCAATCCATTAAATAAATAACGATCAAGATCACACTTTTCTATCTTTGCACGCTTTGATACCGACGCTAACCCTGTATAAAAAATCGTCATTTTTTTGACTTTTTCTTAATGCGGCTGGTGAACGGCTGATGGGGCAGATTCGATAGACGCAGTATAAGCGGTGATTCGTTGCGCGGCTAAAGCCTGCATTTGAAACCATTCTTCGCGTAAGACGCCATAACGTAGCGAATCGTAATACTCACCTTGGTAATAGCGGACGGCGCGTAAACGCCCTTCTTCACGCATTCCTAGCGATCTAGCGCACCGCATCATACCTAGGTTTCCTGACCAGGTGGTTAGTCCTATTCGGTTTACGTCGTGGTGAGTAAATAGCTGGTCGATCCATAAAGTCAGCGCATGCCGCCCCGTCCCTTTTCCCCAATTGGCAGGGTCAAAGATGGTGATCCCAACTTCAAGCCATCGCGTGCGCTTATCTTCCCAATAATAGGTCACGTAACCCACGGGGTTATTGTGAATACAAATCGCTTGGGCCGTGTCTCCTGCGAGGAAGCGGCGAAAAAGACCAAACCGGAACGACCAATAGGATACTGGCTCGATTGGAGTGTACGGCGCATCAAATTGCTTCCATGCACGGGAATAATAGATGTTACGCCAAAAATAGCGGGCTTCTCCACGCTGTGCAGCGCGAATGCTGACAGTAGCGTGATGGGAAAGGTCGACGTCCATGTAGGCTTATTGCTCTCCTGCTCCTTGTTACCAGATGATTGGCGACGGCTCTGCCACTTCAGAGCGACACATTGTGGGGGCCACCCACAAGGGCATCCAGTTTAACTCAATTAACCACCACATTGGCCACCTCTATCCCACTTTCTTTTGATCAGTGTAGACGGTTATCGGTGCTTACGGATAACTTGGGCATCTTGATTGCTGAGAGAGCGCGACGCCCAACAAAACAAGTCCACCTCCGATAACGTGATATTGCGTTAATATCTCACCTAGCCAAAAAACCGCAATAATGGCGGTCATCACAGGCAGTAAATTCATATACATTGCGGTGCGACTCGCCCCATTGAGGGCAATCGCCTGTAGCCAAATCGCCGGTGCAAGCACCGATGCGCCTAAAGCGGCAAATCCAACGAGTGGATAGGCATCAGGCATAATAGTTTGACTTGGCGCAGCAAAAAGTACCGGAACCAACATCAATACCGCGAATAAAGCTTGCACATAAACGGAGACCCAATTAGAAATCGCCATCGACCATCGTTTCAATAACACACAGTACAACGCATACGACGAGGCGCAGATTAACATCAGCCATCGCCAATCGTCGCCCCACTGGTCAATAAGGTGAGTGGTTTGCCCAATGTCAGCATATAAATGAGCCGAATGATGGATAGGCCGGCCCGATAATGGCGCGAGCCGTAAGTGGCTGAGACAGTAGCTGAATACTCATAAAGAGACTGAGCATGGGCACCAAAGACATGATCAATGCCATGTTCGTTGCCGTCGTGGTTTGTGCGGCAAAATAAGCGACAGACTGGTTAGTGACCATGCCAAGTAACGCTAATAAGGCCAATCGCGGTACATATAACAGAACCGCGCGCCGTTGACGCCATAGTGTTGGCAAACAAAACGGGGTTAGCACCAAGATAGCAAAAAACCAACGGTAAAAAGCCATTGCGCCAGGTGCAATGACCGACACCGACATCTTGTTTACTATCGTATTGACTGACCAGATAAAAACCGCAGCGAGCGGTAACAGAATCGGCATAACTGCCCCATTGAGATGCGAATCGCGTATGATTAATACAGGCAGTTTACACTGTAAAGTGAAGATTAAAACCAAGTTGCTTGAAAAGGGATGGGTAGCATGGTCTTCGGGAATTATGGAAAATCGTTCTAAAAAGCAAAGGGAAAAAAAGCGGGCAAGGGCCCGCTCGGCAAGCATTTAGCCAAACGATGTCACGGAGACATCTAATAGGACAAAGGTATCTATCACAAACTATGTTAGCGAAACACCCCGTGTGCATGTCAGTAACACGTCAGGCTTATGCAAAATAACCTAACGATTACCCACTCATTGCAATGTCGTCTAGTGCATTAAGCACCTGCCCGTCTAGATGGCCGTCAAACACGCGTTGGCAAACTTTACGTCTCACTGCTAGGCCTGAGATTAACTTCTCAATGGAAAGGTGACGGGCCTGCTGTTGCTGATTATAAAATTCAATCGTGCGGCTGAGCGTTTCATAGGGCACAACTTGGTCACCAACTCGTAACCAATCGAGCTTTTCCAAATACCCCTGACACTCTTCAGTAATTACCGAGGCAGGATGTCCGGTCATTGCCGATAGTGCCGTAATACTGCGTTGCAGCGCCTCTTCAGACGTATATTTAGAAAGAACGATAGTCAACTCATCGGCATTGATCTCGACCAGATGCTTACGTTGCTTGACGCGTCTTCCTAAACGGCCACTGGTTTTTTCTTTCCGTTGGATGGGCTCGAACTCACCATCAATGATCCCGGACAGTTGATCAAGGTCTTGGCTGGGTAAGATCTCGTTGCGAAGTGGGTTTGGCATGGTTGGTGCTAGTGACCGCTTGCCTTCGTTATACATTTTAGCGCGGGAGTAGCGGATCACTTCATCAACGTTACATTTAATATCCATTCGATAATCGGGATATTTTTTCTCGTCATCTTCACGGGTCAGCGTGAGGTGATACCCCCAAAGGTTCACCGCAAAAATCGATTCAGTGACCTTGCCTTCTGCCAGCTTACGCAGCTCTCTGATTAAATCACTCGAAAAACGCCGCCATTCAATGTTACGCGCCATTTTCTGGTTTAACTCGCTCAGTAGCATTGAATCTTCCAACCGACGCGACATACGGCTTCTGAAGAGCGAATAGAGCTGGAATACAAGCGTATGCTGACGCAAAATTTCAGGTGGGAACAAGAAAAAGTAATCGCGCGTCATCAATTCTTCAAAAAACGACGGCTCCCATACCAGGATATAAAGATTGGGTTTGATTTTAACCTCCCCATCTTCACCCTCTTTAGGTGCTTCTTCCGATGCAGTGATTGTTCGCGCTAAAAAGCGGAAACGATCACTTTTAAACCCTTCTGGCATGTTTTCACTGAGCCAACGACCCGTCAATTCGTGGAGTTGAAAATCGGTAAACTCGATTCTATCAATGCTTTCTCGAATCGCATCACGTGCTGGCCCACTGTCTTTTTGCCCCGTAATTGCAAAATATCAGTGATGTAAATGGGAGTCTTATTGCCAATCGACTGGTTTGTAGCTCGTAATTAGGTAAATGGTGATCATGGTATTGTACGGTAAGCGTGAACAATGCGAACAGCGTCATCAGATCATCCACTGTCATGATCGACTTGGCAGATCGTGTTTCAATAATCGCTTTGGTACCGCTGATCGCCACCATTGATTTTTGATAAGCTTTTTTTGTCCGTGGTGGTGCTAAGGCTTGATCAATGATCCCAGCCCAGCTGGTGGGAGACACCAAGATTTGATCTTTTTCTCCAGGCATCATGGGTGGGGTACCTAGCCCGTGCTCGCTTAATAATTGACGGTTCACTTGTGTTTGAGCCAGTGCTTTTGAACGTTTTTGTTTGACTTCATCTCGGCTTTTTTCTGTCATCAATCCTGCACTGCCAAGTGATGAAATTAGACGGCTTGGATTGATAAAACGATGGAGCATCGTTTTTCCTGCCAGTCCTTCTTCGAACCGAACGGGTTGCTGAAGAAAAAGACCCAGTTGTACTGCAGCACGCAACCGTTGTTGAATCGCTGCACGTGTTAATTGGCCGTCGGTAGCATCGACAAGCTCTGTGGTTGAAACATAACCGTCTTGGGATGCAAATCCACGCACTGAAATCAGATTGAGGAGTTCTAAGATGCTTTTGGTCACCCCTTTGAAATGCTCGTATTGCGCAAGCCAGTCGACTAATTGTCCATGCACTTCAAAAAGATGCCCGTCTTTGTGGGAACGAGGTGCTTTTATTAATATTTTCTCGGGTTTACCGGCACTCATGTCAGTTAAAATCCTTTATCACGGGCGTGCTCAAAGCGCATTATTTCTTTGATGTTGAGGTGACGAAAGCCGTAAATCGATCACACTTCCAGGGAAATCCTAATAAAAATAGATTCAAAAAGAAAGATCTTTTTTGTGGCATATTTTAACTGATCTTTATGATTATTCTGATCTAGGTTGATGATCTGATCTTATGATCCGGGCGATTAAAAATCTATAGGTTGCTGATTTTTATGTATTATAAAATCCCCTCTCTCGAAAGCATGATCAACAAAGCCTTGGAGGCATGATCAACACATCCTGCCAACGATGATCAAGTGAGGCTGAACCGATGATCATCAGCTTATCGCATCAATGATCAAACAGTAACGGCATCAATGATCAAGTGTGATTCACACGTTATCCACAGCCTCGGAACGCGTTTCTTTGTTTGGATGGTGTTATCAAGACCAAATGGCCGTGTTTTCATCATGGAACAATGATCAAGTCACGCGTATTTTGCTCAATCAGACTGAATACTGTCTATGGTATGAGCAATGTGGTGAGAAAGTAGTGTCTCGTCTGATCAAATTGAAATGACAGTGACAGTATAATGGCCATCAGTCAGCATGTGTCCGGATACGGAACAATGATCATGCAGGATGATCTTGTTGTTCGAGAGTCAGCGCATTTCCCATCAACCTGCGCTGAGTAAAGAGAATTGGCATGGATCGTTCTGGATCCCTTGGTATGCCTGACATTGTCCGTAAATTAGCGGTTTAGATATATCGTTCCGGTTAAGGAACTGGCACGATGCAATCGGAAAGACGGCTTGATCATCGTTCCTAGGTTTATGGAGACATTACGGTTGAATTTGCTGATGATTTCATCGCAATACTCGCTTGATCATGCTTCCTGCCTATCGGTTTTATCAACGAAAGCATGATCAAGGATATTGCGTGTATATCTTTCTTTTCCTTGATCATGCTTTCGGGAAAAATGATCAAAAGGGCGTAACATTTAGCTGACGTCGTAAAAATGGAGGGTGAATGTTTGATCTTACTATCGAATCTTAATAGACACTGTCCGCTTTAAGGTTGAAATGTCGAGTACCGTAAATTCGCCAGCTAAATATAAGCTTCCGAGTCTCTATAAGGTTTACATTGTAAATAAGTGACACTGTGACATTTGAGATCTGTGGGAGATTGGGGCGCGTTGTATTGATTTAATATGACATCCATGATGGAGATATTCAGCCATACCCTATAATTACAATTGTGAGCAGGATCTTTATTTGATTGGCTTTTGTTCACCTTTTTATTGTTTTAGATGTATTCTGCTGTACAATCGACAATTATTTCTCGTGAAGGCGAAAAAGAATATGGATAGGGAAAAGACGATTGAAAACCTCCGCAATATCGCGGCGCAGACAAAACAAGTTCAGTCTGATCGTGTGGAGATTGTTATGGAGGAGCGACACGATCAGCTCTTTCCGCCCATGTCGAAAGCGTTAATGGAAACGCGTTCAGGTCTCACCCGACGCAAGCTCGATGAAGCGATTTCACGAATGGAGAAAGATGGGCACCAATTCACCAAGAATAATGCCAATCATTACTCGATCACTTTGGATGAAGCTCACCAAATCATGGATGCAGCCAACGTGCCGACGTTCCATGAGCGTAAAGGAAAGACGCATAAACCTTGGATTGTTAACATTCAAAACCAAAAGGGAGGAACCGGTAAGTCTATGAGTGCGGTGCACTTAGCGGCTTGCATGGCGCTGAATCTTGAGAAACGCTATCGCATTTGCTTGATTGACTTAGATCCACAAGGGTCTTTACGGTTGTTCCTCAACCCACAAATCAGTTTGACTGAACAAGAAGGCATTTATTCTGCTGTTGATGTGATGCTGGATAATACGCCCCAGGCGGCAGACAAAGATTTCATGATGCGTAATGTCTTGCTTCCCACACAATACCCTAATTTAAAAACCATGGCCGCCTTTCCTGAAGATGCGATGTTTAACGCTGAGGCATGGCAAGCGTTGGCGACCAGTCAGTCGCTGAATGTTGTGGAGTTATTGCAAGATAAAGTGATTGATCCCATCAGTGATGAGTTCGACATCATTATGATTGATACTGGACCACATATTGATCCGCTGGTTTGGAATGCCATGTATGCGTCTAATTCTTTAGTGATCCCTTGTGCAGCGAAGCGACTGGATTGGGCATCAACGGTGAACTTTTTCCAACACCTTCCCCAAGTGTACGAGATGTTTCCAGAAGACTGGCACGGATTGGAGTTTGTGCGTTTAATGCCGACGATGTTTGAGGACGATAATAAAAAACAGATTTCTGTCTTAACTGAAATGAATTATCTTTTAGGGGAACAGGTCATGATGGCGACGATTCCTCGAAGTCGTGCGTTTGAGACCTGTGCAGATACATATAGCACGGTGTTTGATCTTACTTCACAGGACTTTGAGGGCGGTAAAAAAACGTTATCGACCGCACAAGATGCGGTACATCGAGTCGGACTTGAACTCGAACGTGTGCTACATAGCTACTGGTCTCAGCTCAATCAGGAGTAAAAAGAAAAATGGCAATTAAAACCTCTGATTTAAATGCACGCTTGTTTGCAAAGGCCGATAAACGCCGAGCGACGACCACACAAGAAGCGCAGAGTGCAGCGAGTGAGAGAGCGGCTGTGATTGAGTTAGCCGTAGCAGGCGAGCGTACTGTGGAGTTTGAACTTGTCAAAGTGCCCGCGTCAACGATCCGAGAGAAAACAACGGTATTTGATAAAAACGCGCGTGAGCAGTCGTTTCTTAACGAATTAGCACTTTCAGATATTCTGACCACCTTAAAAGAGCACGGACAACAATATCCGGCTGTTGGGCGGTGGCTTGATGATGGTCGTGTAGAGGTCCTTGATGGTAGCCGGCGTAGGATGTCTTGCATTATTGCAGAGCAAGACTTTTTGGTATACGTCGCAAAAGGTATTAGCACGCGCCATGCTAAATTTTTGTCAGATGTGGCCAATGCGCACAAACCGTTATCGCTATATGAACGCGGTAAAGAGATGCAAGCCATGTTGGATAGTGGTGAGGTCAGTGATCAGAAAGCCCTCGCGAGCGCGTGTCAGTGTAGTGAAGCATTGGTCAGTGGTGCATTGAAAGCGGCTGCTCTGCCGTTGCCACTTTTGCAAGCCTACCCCAGTGTGTCCGAGTTGGGTCGCCCTACTATTGTTAAACTCCACCGTTTGTATTTTAGTTTGGACGATAAATCGCAAGCCCAATTGGTAGAAATGCTTGGCGAGATGCCATTGTGGCAACAAGTTGATGCCCAAGGGGTGACACGTATTACACGCGAGGTGACACAGCGTATCGAGCAATACAAAGATGAGCTTGTGGCACCACAGCCAAGTAAAAAAGAACAGGCTCAAACCTTGTTAGAAGGACGCGCGTCCTATCGTCGTAAAGGCAATAATTTAAGTATTAATCTGAAAAAAGTGAGCGATAAAGACGCCGAGCAGATCTTGTCGCTGATAAAAGAACACCTCAACGGTTAACTCGTCCCAACCGAATAAAAACGGCACGCCCTAGGGCGTGTTGATCTTTGCTGTACACATTTTATTCAGCAATACATCGGCAGCCACATTATAGTAAACGCCAGTGATACCATACTGGCGTAATTTCTTGCTAACTTATCATATCTCGTTGATATTGCTCGGAAGTGCTTAATCCTCGCGAAAGCAT
>NZ_AQOD01000047.1 GCF_000513715.1 Salinivibrio socompensis S35 | reverse complement strand
TGKTGGCGTCTTATTGTGTTGTAGTGACCCATAATCGCCGATTATCATGGATCTGACTACCTTTTTTATCCTATCTCACTGATTCTTCTATGTAAGAAGTGGGGAGCCATCAGAACTAAGGTCGTTTTAGGCAAAAAAAAGCGCACTTGCTTGTCGCAAGTGCGCGTGTGTTGCGGTGATAGTGTTTACAGCATGACACCGACGCTGAGCATCACCATAATCATGATAGTTAAAATGCCAAGCAAGGGAGCAACCCATTTGATCCATTTCGCATAGGGCACTCGCGCAATGGCTAAGCCGCCCATGACCACGCCAGACGTTGGGGTCACCAGATTGACCAAGCCAGAGGCAGACTGGTAAGCGGTGACGACTAATTCGCGACCGACGTTGGCGAAATCAGCAAGCGGCGCCATGATTGGCATAGTAAGGACAGCCAGTCCTGATGAGGAGGGCACCAAGAAAGACAGCAGCACTTCAAGCCAATACATCACATTGATAAACACAAATGAAGACAAGCCTGATACTAAACTTTCTGCGCTATTCAGTATGGTGTCGGTGATCATGCCTTTATCCATGATCACTACAATACCGCGCGCAATACCAATGATCAGAGCAACCCCGAGCAAATCCCTGGCGCCATCTATAAAGCTGGTGGTGATTTCTTCCTCGCTCATGCGCGCAATCAGACCAATGATAATGGCAGCGCCTAAGAACACGGCTGAGATCTCGGCCATCCACCATCCGAGCGAGGAGACACCATAAATCATGACCGCGAATGCACCGGCAAAAACGGTAAGGATGACCTTACGGGTGGCGGTGAAGTCTAGGCTTTGATTATCATCGTGCTCGCCAAGAAAGTGTTTTTTATTACTTTCATACTGGTCATAAACAATGGATTGGCGTTGGTCAGCGCGTACTTTTCGGGCATAGCGCATGACATAAGCGACACAAATGAACCAACCAATGGCCAAAATGGCGAGGCGCAGCAGAATACCGTCGGTAAACGGAATGCCTGCGGCATTGGCAGCAATCACAGTCGCAAACGGGTTAATGGTTGAGCCTAATGTGCCAATACCTGCGCCAAGTAGCACAGTGGCAGCGGCTACGACAGGATCAAAACGTGCCGCCATCATCACAGGCACCAGCAAGGTGTAGAAGGGAAGTGATTCTTCAGCCATCCCGTAGATGGTGCCCCCGGCGGCAAATAGGCCCATCAAGATGGGAATCATCCACTCTTCACGCCCTTCCAAGCGTTTGGTGACCCGTTCAATACCAGCATCAATGGCGCCCGTTTTCGTCACCAGCCCTAAAAAGCCGCCAATAATAAGAATGAACAGGGAGACATCAATGGCCGCCGCTTCATAGGTTTGGTGATTATAAAAGCCATCAATGGGGGCTAAAAGGACATCAACGATGCCTTGCGGATTACTTTCAACTTGCTGATAAGTACCTGATACTGGCACTTCTTGACCAAGTTCTTCGTTCATGGTGCGGTCGTATTGCCCTGCGGGAACAACCCAGCTCAGGGCGGCAACCACGGCAATAAGAATAAACAGTATCGTATAAGCAGATGGGAACTTCAGGTTGGCAAACCAACCTTTTTTTGCAGGAACACTCTGGTTACTCATGGTTTCTCCTCATACCTCTTCTCAGTACAGGGGCGTACTACACGTGTTGAGGTAAAGCGTTAAGTTTCACGTCATTATTATTTTGAGCAATAAACATTTGCTTTGTCTTTATTGTAAAAGCGGTAGGCTTCTTACTTCTTAGTGATATCTCACAAAAGAAAATATGGCTTTTTATTTGGTGGTTTTTAGGGTGATTTAAAAATGAATGTTATGTTGGTTTTTACGCGTACCTATCCTTTTTATCGTCAAGGAAAAGGTGGGTATTTATTGCTTAAAAAGTATCTAGTTTCAGCTTGGGAAAGGTACTAGGTCTTTGGTCTGATGACATTTATGTGAATAGATTGATTAATTAGTCATAAGTGGGTCGTATGAGTGATGAATAAAACGGGATGAAATGCAATAACTTGCGACGTGAGAAAATCATGCTTTTCTTGTTTTAAATCAAAATAGCGAGAGATCAAGATTGAAAAACTGCATGGAAAAGGGCGCATTACGCGCCCCATTAATGGACGTTATTTCTTTTTGGTCGGTTTAGGCAGCACAATCATGTCGCACTCAGAAAAATGATCTTGGAAAGCGCGATTATTGATATCAAAGATAACGACCAGGTTGCCCAGACCAAAACAGGCCGTTGCCATGCGGATCAGTGCCTGGGTTGGGCGGATATGACTGCCATCGGTGTTTTGTAGGCGTAAGCGCCATGCTCGCATTCCGAGTGTTTGCCCGGCTTTGCACCAAAAATAGCCATAGAATCCACCGATCACACAGGCTAAATAAGTCGTATATAGTGGGTTAACGATGGGGTGATGGGTAAGGAAGTCACTGATATCTTGGTAGGGCGCGATGGACATGCCGAGCACTTGTGCAAGCGCGAGCAATGCCATCATGCCACCGCCAGCAAGCATGAGCAGTGCAGCAACTACGAGAAGATCATAGACCCAGGCCGCTAAGCGGCGAAAAAAACCTGCAGTGGGGCAAGCGATAGAAGACGTTTGCATTGTTGTGTACATCCCAGTATTCAATTCGGTGCTAGCCTAGCACAGACGATGTCTTGGCAAGTAAGATTACACTGCTGTTTTTTGACCGACGGTGAGTGTTTTTTCCGCATAAATGTATCTTAGTGACCTGAGTTGGTTAAAAATAGTGCGAACAAACTGTTTTTTATTTTTTATGCTTGCACTCGAAAGGGCGGTACGTATAATTGCTCCCACTTGCCGAGATGGCGGAATTGGTAGACGCAGCGGATTCAAAATCCGCCGCCTTAACGGGTGTGAGGGTTCAAGTCCCTCTCTCGGCACCAAATCCCAAAAAAGCCCCAGTCCAAAGACTGGGGCTTTTTTCGTTTTACGCCAGGATAAGCGCTGCCCAAGTCACAATCCGCCACATTCCACCCCTCCAATCCAGACGGCCCAAGGTATGATCCCTCGATAAGTAAAAAGGGGGAGTTGCAAGGTGCAAGTGCGTTATCAAGACATTGCTTGCTGGATAGAAACACAAATCCAGCAGCGCGTTTGGCAAGTTGGCGAGCGGATCCCATCGGTAAGAGAAATGAGCCGGCTCCAGCACGTGAGTCCGATGACAGTAATGCGTGCCTACGAACAGTTGGAAGCGGATGGTTGGGTCGAGGCGCGTCCTCGGTCCGGTTTTTTTGTTCGTCCTCATTATAATCAGTTGGCGGACAATATATTGGCGAGACCGCAAGCGGATTCTCAATGGTTGAATACGCATCAAGATGTCTTTGATGTGATCAGTGCAAGCCACCAAGGCACGCGCTATCCATTTGGCTCGGCATTTCCCGACCCACAACTGTTTCCCATGCAGGCACTTGGTCGAGCAATGGCGCGAGTGCTACGTCAATCGTCACATCCCGACCACTTCACTATTTTGCCCCCCGGTGATATGGGGTTACGGCGTTTGATTGCCCAGCGCTATCTTCGTCAAGGCATTAAAGTTGGTATCGATGAAATCATTATCACCAACGGTGCGATAGAGGCATTAAGCCTGTCATTGGCTGCACTCACCCAACCTGGGGATAAAGTCATTATCGAAGCACCGGCTTTTTATGGGGTGCTACAAACGCTGGAAAGATTGCAGCTTGAACCGATTGCTGTATCGGTTGATCCCGATACCGGGATTGATATTAATGAGCTTGAGCGTGCTTTAGCGTCACATCAAGTATCGGCATGTTGGTTAATGAGTAATTTTCATAACCCAACAGGCGCGTCGATCCCGGATATCGATCGTCCACGCATAGTCAGTCTATTAGCGGCCTATCAAGTTCCGTTAATTGAAGATGATGTGTATGGTGAGCTTTATTTTTCTTCTTCACGGCCCATGCCTCTAAAGGCGCACGATACGCAGGGCGGGGTATTACATTGTGGCTCTTTTTCTAAACAACTCGCGCCTGGCTTCCGTGTTGGCTGGATAGCGGCAGGGTGTTATGCGATGCAAATAGAAAAACGTCAGTCCGTCTCGAGCTTGGCGGTGGGGGCGCCCAACCAACTGGCGATTGCTGATTACCTGAAACAAGGCGGCTACGATGCGCACTTACGCCGGTTGCGCGAGACCTTGTCTGCTCGCCAAAACAGGGTTCTAACTCAGCTCAACGCGATCTTACCCGCCAGCACATGGATTAGCGCACCTAAAGGCGGTTACTTTTTGTGGGTTATTCTGGATAAAAAAGTTGATACGCGTGAGCTTTTTCATGCTTTAAGGCCGTTTGGCGTGACCATTGCTCCTGGTGCATTGTTTGCGACGGATGGACGCTTTAATCACTGCTTCCGCCTCAATATCTCGACAGAACACAATGATGCCGTGTGTGATGGGTTAAACCAGATTGCGAGATCCCTCTCATCTTTATTCGCAGCCCCACCTGTACCAGTTAAATAGTGAGTACTTTGTACTAGGCCGCTGCTGCGCTTCCTCCTTTACACTAAACGCGCGATACCAGCTTGGGGGGAGAAAAATGAAAGAAGAGATCAAGATGATGGTGGTCGCGATCATTTGTGCCGCGTTATTGATCCTTGGCCACGTCATTATTATTGAAACACTTGCCTACTATGCATGGGTGCAATGGACCGCTGGTGCGATTCCTTTTGTGCTTTTGATCATGGCATGGGGCGCTGTGCGCTATTGCCGGGCGAAAGAGCGCGCGCAAGAAAGGCAGCACTCGCACTAATTGTTTTGAGCACAAGGGAGCGTGAGTGCCAGCCATCTTACGCTCTCATCAACCCGGAAAAGGGCCTTTTGTCTGCTTTTGTTTGTTTTGTGAACAAACAAGCGACAAGGCGCCCTTTTTTTATATTTAGGGGTTGCGGTAAACACTGAGATCTCTATACTGCGCTTCCTGTCGACGGGGCAACGAGACGCAAGTCACGAAATGTCGACCACTAAGTCGACACGCTCTTTAACAATTTGACCTATGCAATCTGTGTGGGCACTCGTTGAGAATAGACAAAAAGATTTATTCGATACACTGAGTGACCGATTCATGTTGGTACAGCCTTGAGCTGTTTTGCTTTCACTTTTTCAAAAGTGGATAACAACAAGAGCACAGTCAATTCGTTTGTCTCATAAGAGATAAACAAAACAGTAGTTATCGAGCCGTTTGTCTTTCCTTTCGAGGAAAGCAAACAAAAGAACTTTAATTGAAGAGTTTGATCATGGCTCAGATTGAACGCTGGCGGCAGGCCTAACACATGCAAGTCGAGCG
>NZ_AQOD01000046.1 GCF_000513715.1 Salinivibrio socompensis S35 | reverse complement strand
GATCATACAGGAAAAAAGAAGTGTAGARTAACTRGCGTAGATTCAGTGGTGGTTGGCGTCTTTTTGTGTTGTAGTGACCCATAATCGCCGATTATCATGGATCTGACTACCTTTTTTATCCTATCTCACTGATTCTTCTATGTAAGAAGTGGGGAGCCATCAGCCCCAACATGCCTCAGCAAGTGATTACTCTTTTATCACTAATTTGTCTTTGTTTAGTGATGTGTATAGTCAGTGATATAAAACGACGCACTATCGAACATTGGGTGATAGCGGTAATTACTGTGTTAGCAGGATTTACTGTTTACTGGGCTCAGCTCCCTGTGGAGAATGCGCTGACACAGGCCGGCCTGGTTTTGGTGGCCGGCTTTATTTTATTCTGGCTTAGTGTGTGTGGCGCCGGAGACGTGAAGTTACTCGTGGCGGTCAGCCTTGCAGTCGGTGAGCAATGGTGGCCATGGATGTTGCTACTGATGGTCGTGTTGGGCGGCATCGTCGCGTTAGGACTCTTACTCGCTAGCTGGCTGGGAAAGCCTCAATGGCGTGCTCACGGCGTGCCTTATGCGCTTGCGATAGCCCCCTCGGGGATGTTGGCGATTGGACTTACCTTAGCGAGCGCAGCTTAATAGTGTTTAGATTGCGCGGTAAGTGTAACGTGGTGTATCCAAATTCTACGGTATATCTGGCTTACATCATCATTACTTCATCCAACTAACAATGGTTTCTGGTTGTTTAGAGGGACTATGAATTCAAAATTACTCTCCTTGATTGCCTTCGTGGCAATTGCAATTGGCTTGTATGGTTTACTGCAGCCCAATGACTCTGACCAACCAGCACAAACAGAGACAGCTCCTCCTGACGTTGTTTACAAGGTGATTACGCTTAAATCCGCGTTAGACCGTGGTGAGACGATTGCACGTAATAATCTGATCATAGAAACCTGGCCGGAAAGCAAAGCGAATCAAATGGGCATTGATAAGGATATGGCGCTACCCGAAACCCATGGCGAGGTTTTATTAGCCAGACGTACATTGGCGGCCGGTGACATTCTTTATCCGGACGCTGTGGTGTCTCCGCAAAGCCAAGATTATCTCGATTATGTGACACAAGACAACCGGATCCCTTTTCCGCTTGAGGTGTCATCAACCTCAGTAGTTGGTGGTGCGGTGCGTGCTGGGGCATTGGTCGATATTATGGCGCTCGCTTCCACCGATCAAAACCTTGCCAATGAGACCACAGTGCGTAGCTTTCGCGGTGTGTCGCTCGCGCCTGTATTAATGGGCGTGAAAGTCCTCAAAGTTGCGCAATCGCGTCAAGAGGCGACCCGCAATCAACCGGCTTCTACGGACACCACCTTGATTTTGGAGCTTACCCGTAAGCAAGTGGCCACCATGACCATTGCCAAACGCATCGCCCAACTTGAGGTTCACAAGTCGCTGGGCAAATCGTCGCCGAAAGACATGTCCGCGAATGCCGGCGATGTATTGGATGACTATCGAGCGATTACAGAATTTCGGGCTGATACTGCCGTTGTAAAATAAGGAATTTGTATGGAAGCGCCACACTTTTGTCGCTGCTGGATGTTGGTATTATTGTTGAGTTGGGTCGTGATGGCGGCCCATTCTGCTCCTATGGTGATGAATATCGCCAAAGGCCAGGCAGAAGCATTGCAAGTTAATCAAACGATTGGCTCGGTGTTCGTCGCAGATCCTGCTATTGCAGACTACCAAGTTATCGATAAGCAAAAAGTCGTTGCTTTTGGTAAAGCGGTTGGAGCAACTACTCTATTGGTATTTGACGAAGAGGGTAAAACGATCATATCGCGTCAACTGGTCGTGAACCAAAGCATGGTCCATATTCAGCAGCAAATTCAGCTTCGCTATCCGGATCTCGATATTTCAATTGACAACTTGGCCAATCAAGTGGCGATCAGTGGCTTGGTGGCCAGCGAGGCGCAGAAAAAAAGTATCGAACGTTTGGTGGGTGAGCTGTTAGCCAAGTCAGCCACCGAAGAAGAAGTTGAGTGGAATACAGGAGAAAACACCTACAACCTTGAGTTTATGCGCCGTTATCGCTATGACGGGATTGTTAATAACTTAGAGGTGGCGACGACCAAGCAAGTCAATGTGCAATTAACCGTGGCGGAAGTATCCAATTCGTTCATGGAAAAGTTTGGTGTTGATTTTAGCTCGGGCGGTCGAGGCAGTGGGATCTTTGTTAATCCGTTGAAGAGTTTTAGCGCCAGCGACATCCTCACCGTGATCAGTGCGGTTGGCGATGATAATGTCGGACAAATTCTCGCTGAACCTAATTTATCGGTGTTATCCGGTGAAACAGCCAGCTTTCTTGTCGGTGGTGAGCTTCCTGTCGTCACTCGTATTGATGGTGGCGTGAATGTGCAGTATCGCGAATATGGGGTCAAACTGGAATTGGCGGCGAACGTACATCGGGACGACAAGATCAAACTCGCATTAATGCCGGAAGTGAGCTCTTTAGATGCGCAATACAGCAATGACGCCTATGACTTGCCGGCATTAAAAACACGTCGAGCCCGTACCACGGTTGAGCTGGGAGACGGCGAGAGCTTCGTACTCGGTGGCTTGTTGAACAGTGAAGAGCGTGAATCCTTATCGAAAATCCCATTTGTCGGTGATATTCCTATTCTAGGTGCGCTGTTTCGTCACACAGAAACGCAACGAAACAAGACTGAGCTGGTGATCTTAGCCAAGGTAAACTTGGTCAAACCGATTCAATCGGATCAAGTGGTTATCCCGCAAATCCAGCGAACGTCAACGCTTGAACGCTTTTTTGCGTTAGACGCGGTGCCCGAGCAAGCACCATTGCGCCAATGGTTGCGTAAAGGAGGCTTTATCCAATGAAAATGACATTGTGGTTATTAGGGATCATGGTCATGAGCGGATTATGGGGATGTACGCCCGCATATCAAAGGGTAGGTACAGAGGTATCACTGGTGCCGGTGACCTATCAATTGACGCTGTCAACGTCAACGCCGCAGAGTGCTTTTGAACAATTTACCCGTTTTGCTTCTCATCATCAGAAATTAGTACTCACTCAGCCTATTACGTTTGACTATAGCTCACCCCGCGGTGAAAAGGCTGCGAAAAAAGCGCAACGTTATTTACTAAATCTGGGAGTGGAGAGTCAAAATATTCAGCGTCGTTCGACTGTTCTGGAAGACGGAGATTGGCGCGTTTCGGTGGTTTCTTATCATATAAAACCAGAAGCGTGTCATCTCGTTAAAATAGCCGATGTACGTCAGAATAAAACCGGCTGTGTGGTGACACAGAATCGCTGGCTCTCCAAGGTGCGTCCTGAACGTGGCCTCAGTCATGAAGAAGGCAAATACTGATGTTTGATCTCGTCGATATATTAAAAAGTAATCAATCTCAGCAAGACGAGCGCGAGAAGATTACTTCGGTATTATTTTATCAAACCGATCCGTGTCGCGCTTTAGTGGAAGAAGCGTTTCGTTTTGAGGGCGTCGCAACGCCAGAAATCTGTAAAAACTCAGATATGGCGATCACGGATCACGTTCGTCAACAGAGTGTCGAGATCGTATTGGTTGAGTTGAATAGCAGTCAGGATGTGACCGCTGATGCCCGTCGTATTAGTCACTTACTGCCAAGCCATGCTTCTGTCATTGTGATTGGTAGTGAAGATGCGATCTCGACGATTCGTAACCTCAAAGAGATGGGCTTTTATTACTTATTTTGGCCGATCACCAAACAAGAGCTGATCGATTTTGTCCGTAGCGTCAGTGACAACCGTCAGCGTAATCGGGGGCCGGGTCAAAATCGCCGCGCCAAAAGAGTGTCTGTTATTGGCGCTAAAGGAGGCGTTGGCACAACACTGATCACGTCTGAGTTAGCACATCAATTGGTCACCGATAAAAACTCTTCTTGCATTGTGGTTGACCATAATTATACCAGCGGCAATCTTGATATTATGTTAGGGCTAAAGAAGTTTGAAAAGCGGGAGGTGCAAAAAGGTGCGTTCTCTTCAAGCCTTGATCTATCGGTAGCGCAAAGCTTATTGACCAAATACAGTGAGATGCTTTCTGTCCTATCACTGACCTCCAAACAGTATAGTTTCGACGAACTTAATGATTATCACAATAATGCCGCTGATATACTCTCATCAGAATGTAACTTTATTGTGGAAGATGTATCGGGTTCCTCGGGCTTTACTCATCGTAACCAAGCACGTTGGTTAGATAGCGATTGCATTATTCTGGTGATTAGCCCAACTGTATCAGCATTACGTGATGCGGGACGATTAAAAATGATTATTGACAAAGTGGATGAAGCATCCCGTCCGCGTCTGATCATTGTGTTGAACCACTGTATACCGGAAAAGTTTGCCACCGTTACTGGAGCAGACATAGAGAAGTTCCTTCAACGTCCGCTTGATGTCGTCATTCCTTTTACTGGAAAAATTGGAGAGCTGGTGTTGGAGGGAAACCGAGTCGCGCAAGCTAAAATAAAGGCATCCGGCCCGACGCGTAAATTAGCTTCCTTGGTGATAGGTGAGTCAATAGAACGTCGTTCAACTTTCAATTTTATCAGCGGCTTGTGGCGTAAAAAGGGGCACGCTGAGTGATAGGCACAAAGGAAGTCTATGTAAAGATCCGTAAGCAGGTCTTTGATGCCTTAGACCCTAATGTGATTGCAGATGTGTCGCGAGAGGATCTTGAAAAGCAACTCGAGAGTGCGGTCGAGCTGCTAATTAACCGTGAGCAATGGCCATTAAGTAGCACGGTGAAAAAAGAGTTCGTCAAATACTTAACCGACGAACTGATTGGCCTGGGTCCACTACAAAACTTAATGGATGATGAGACTATTACCGACATCATGATCAATGGGCCTGAGTCGGTTTATATTGAGCGTAACGGTTTAGTCGAACCAGCGCCGGTAACCTTTATTGACGAGAATCAACTGCGTGAAATTGCTAAACGTATTGCATCACGGGTCGGTCGCCGTGTCGATGAATCGTCCCCCACCTGTGATGCGCGCTTAGAAGATGGTAGTCGCGTTAATATTGTTATTCCGCCGATATCCATTGACGGCACGGCGATTTCAATCCGTAAATTTAAAAAACAGAGTATTGATTTACAGAAACTGTGCGAGTTCGGGGCAATGAGCCCAGAAATGGCACAACTATTAATGATTGCAGCGCACTGTCGGCTTAACATTTTAATATCAGGTGGGACAGGTTCAGGTAAAACCACCATGCTCAATGCGTTATCTCAGTTTATTGGTGAGAATGAACGCATCATTACCATTGAAGATGCGGCTGAGTTACGGTTGCAACAACCTCATGTCGTGCGATTAGAAACGCGAACCGCGGGGATTGAAAATACAGGTTTAGTCGATCAACGAGACTTAGTGATTAACTCTCTGCGGATGCGTCCCGATCGGATCATTGTCGGTGAGTGTCGTGGGGCCGAAGCCTTTGAGATGCTCCAGGCAATGAATACCGGTCATGACGGCTCCATGTCAACGCTGCACGCCAATACACCTCGTGATGCACTGGCACGGGTTGAATCTATGGTGATGATGGCGAACAGTAACCTCCCGCTAGAAGCTATTCGGCGTACCATTGTGAGTGCCGTCGACTTGGTGATCCAAATCAGCCGACTTCATGATGGTAGTCGTAAAGTGATGAGTATTACTGAAGTTTTTGGATTAGAGGGGTCTAATGTGGTCATGGAGGAGATTTTTCGTTTTCAACCGGTTTATCAGCAGGCGTCTGAGGGGAAAGTACGTGGCAACTTTATGACGGCAGGACTGATGCAACGTTCTGTGTTAATGGAAAAAGCGCGTTTCTTTGGGCTTGAGGAAAAGCTGTCGTCGGCGTTTAAAGTAGGGGAGGACATGTGATTTACCTTGTTATGCTGGTGGTCGGTCTGGGGTTATTGATTGCTCCTTGGCTGAAAAAACACAAACGGTATGATTACCTCGAAGAATTTAACCGAACCGAGTTTGTTGAGTCAGTGATGGCAAACCAGCAAGCCGTTGATTTACGGTCATTGTCCGATCGGAGCTTGTGGGACACAATTCTTCTGCGGTGGAGCAATTTTCAGAAACAGCTTGGTGCGCGCCCAACAATAAAGTTAGCTGCACTCTTGGCTGTGCTCTTTTTCGCATCGATTCAATTTAACAGCCATTTTTTACGTGAGCCTATATGGATGGTAACACCTCCATTTATGCTTACTGGTTTATTTATTTTTTATCGTTGGCTTCAAAACCGTGAACAAAAGATGTTTGAAACGGCATTCCCCAATGCGCTCAACATGATGACCAGTGCGGTCTCGGCGGGCGAAAGTATCATGCATGCTATTTTGTATGTCGGTAATACGCTCGAAGGTGATATTGGACGTGAGTTCCGTATTATGGGCAAGCGTTTACAACTTGGTGAATCCCCCGACGAAGTATTCCGCAAGTCTTGTCACCGTTATCCTTATCCATCCTTTTATTTTTTTGTGATCACCCTGCGCGCTAATATGCAACGTGGTGGCCAGCTTAAAGATATTATGATGCGTCTTAACCGTATGATGTTTAATGCGCGCTCAATTGATAAGAAAAAGTATGCGTTAACGTCTGAGGCACGCACGTCTGCGAAAATCGTCGCGGCGATTCCGTTTTTTTCCTGTTTGTTTTGCAATATCTCAGCCCAGAAAACTTTGAGTTTGTGATGTTTGATCCCGACGGCAAAGTGATTCTTTATTATGTCCTTATCAGTGAAGCGATTGGGATCGCCATCGTTTGGGGATTAATGAAAAGTGTGCGTTGATAAAAGGGAATCATGATGGCACAGCATCAATGGATTTTTTTAACACTGTTACTCATCGGCTGCGTGCTTGCTGTTGGTGTATTGCGACAGTCGCGTAAGAAACGTTTGTTTCGTGACTTTAATATTCAGACGTCAACCGATCAAACTACCCCGCTATGGGATAAATTTGGCGCCTTTATAAACCAATTGGTGTCCAACGATACACAGGATGTGGAGCAAAAGTTTCTCGCTGCCGGTATTTACGATAAACGGTGGAGTAAGCTCTTTATGCCGGTGAAGTATGCAGTGTTGCTAGTGGGTGGCACTGGAATATTGTTGTGGAGCCAATTGCAACAATGGCCGAGTACCTGGCTCTTGATTGGTGAGTTAGTATGGTTGGTGATGATCATCATTGGCCCCGATACCTATCTCAACTTACGCAAACGAGCACGGGTAAAAGCCATTTCTAATCGGCTGCCTTACATGCTTGATCTGATGGCCGTTTGTGTACAAACCGGGATGACCATCGAAGCGTCCATTACTTATTTATCTCGAGAGATGGCGGCGTTCGATCGTGATTTGAGTTTTTTGCTCACGCGTGTGAATGAACGCTCACGGATTGTGGGACTCGAGCAAGCACTCGAAGAGCTTTATCAGCGAGTGCCGTCTAATGAAATGCGTAGCTTTGTGATGACACTCAATCAAAGCCTGCAATACGGTACGTCGATATACGGGGTGCTAACCACCTTATCGGCGGATATTCGTGAAGTACAACTTTTGCAAGTTGAAGAAAAAATCGGTCAGCTTGCGGCCAAAATGTCGATTCCTTTGATTGTCTTTATTATGATTCCGATTGTGATCCTAATTGCGGCACCTGGAATTATGAGGATGCTCGCAAATGCTTAGTAACGTTAAACATCGATCCAAACAACCACGTTGTTGGGCGCTAGTGGCAGTCTGTATTGTTGGCCTCGTAGGGTGTGCGGGTGCTCAGCCGCCAGAGAAAAAGACACTGACCAACGAGCAAGTATTAGAAAGTAGTGGCAATGATCGCGAGATTATTGGCCTATACAAGCGGGAGCTGAAGCAAAAAGAATCGGCGCAGACACGGATTAAACTGGTCAAACGTTATTTACACATCAAAGACTATGACTCGGCCGGCTTTTATCTATCGCCATTACTACAAAAGAGGGAGCAAGATGGACAGCCCACCTCTGAGGTGCGCTTACTGGCCGGTAAAGTCGCGATGGGATTGGAGCGATGGCAAACCGCTGTCTCACAACTGAAAGAAGTACAACAACGGGATCCGAATAACAGCGAGTCGGCCAACTTGCTCGGCATACTGGCGGCACGAAAAGGTGATTTAGTGGACGCGCGACAGTGGTTCAATCAAGCACGAATGAATATGGCGGATGACCGCACTATAAAAAATAATCTCGCTCTGATTGATGTACTGGAAGAGAACTTTACGGGCGCACTTCGTCGACTTAAGCCATTGCCAGAGCTCAGTGAACTTTCGGATAAAACGCGCATTACCCTGTCGTTAATCTATGCCAAAACGAATCAGCGCTCAGCGTTCGATGTTCTAACGCCTAATATGGATAACAAGGAAAGAATAGGGCTTTACCAACAGCTACAAGCCTTACCTATGGCTGATTTGGCTTCACTCATTGAGGTTCCCTCTGAGGCTACAGAAAAGACACGGCCTGTATTATCCACTAAGGTTGAGCAGCAAGAGGATGCTCACCAATGATATTGTCTCCGCTTTATCGACCTAAGCGAGAATCAGGGGTCGCGACGATTGAATTTGTGGGTGGTTTTTTTGCCTTTTGGCTAATGTGCGCCGCTTGGGTAGAAATGAGCTTTATGTCGTATGTATCTGCCTTGGGGGATTTAGCTATCTCAAGAGCCGCACAACATGCCAAAAAACAACAAACTGAAGATTTTCTGACCGTATTTCAACAAATCCTTAATGATGATAGTAGCCTTTGGCATGCGTTGATCGATACGAATAATTACCGGATAAGTATCCGTTATGTTAATGAATACAATACCCTAGCCACGATTACTGATGGTTGTGAACCTGACAATGAAAATGACAGAGAAGCCGTGTGCGGCGAACCTGAGAAAGCGCCGATTGCGATTTATAACGTGAGTTATGACTACCAACCTATCTTTAATTTATTTTTAGACAAAAACACCCTTTTTCCCGTGAAATGATAGTGATACAGGAATACCAACGTGAAACCTTTGCGCTTTAAATCTCATCAGCAAGGTAATTTTACCGTCGAATTTGCGATCGTCGGGGTATTCTTTGCGCTGCTGTTGGTGTTCAGTGCCGACATCATCATGAAATTGAGCGTTAAAGGTAAGCTCGAGCGTATGGCTTTCTCTGCAGCTAATATCATTAAAGAGCGTACCGAGCTGTTTGGCTCAGATAATTTTCAGGTGGATGATAAACAGGCTGAAGATGCATATAGAATAGTGAGGAACTCCCTCACACGCACCATGAGTAATTTTGACAGCACCAAACTCGGATTCGCGCTTCATGTTCGTCAAGGCGTTGGAGAGACGGATGAAGAGGATCAAACGAAGATCATTAGCCAATGGACGGCTCCCTCAGGAGCACTCTGCCAGGCAGCACCGCCGAGTAAAGATCTCAGTTTTACTACGACCTTTGGTCGTCCTACAACCTTATACCAAGTGACTTTGTGTTATGACACCAATAATTGGTACGGCAATCTCATTGGTGAAGACTTTTCGCGCGTATCGTCGCGCGCCGTGGTGATGGGGAGATAGTTTATGCGCTCACAACAAGGTTTTGCTCACTCAGCCCCGGCTACTACCGCCAGCAGCAAGGCCATGCAGCCATTTTATTCGCCCTGTTTATTCCGATACTGTTTGGCATTTTTACCTTAGGTACAGATGGGGCGCGTGCGGTGCAGGACAAGGCACGCCTGGCAGAGGCGGTTGAAGTGGCAAGTCTAGCTGTTGCAGGATCAGGGTCGGATGATAAGACACTCGCCAAGGCTTATATTCAGGACTATTTTCCCTACGCGGAAGTCGACGACAATGATATTACCATTCGCAAAATAAATTGCGAAAAAAACGCCTCTTGCCAAGACTCAGAGCAGCGTTTTTTTGAGTATCAAGTATCAGCCAAAATTCACCAGCCTACATGGTTTCCGGGCAGTGAGACCGTTGTTGGCTTCGGTGAGAAGTATGATGTGGCAAGCGGTGCGATAAGTAGGAAATATCATGCAGAAACGGTTGATGTGGTATTAGTATCAGACTTCTCTGGCTCGATGAACAGGCCCTGGACAGGAGAGAATGGTAGGGGTGAGATTCGCTATAAGATGATGAATAAAATTATCATTGAAATAGCGTCTGAACTAGATAGCTTTAATAAGCACACTCAAGGAGAAAATAAAAACAGATTGGCGATTACTGGTTTTGATAATTTTACCCAACAGATAAATCCTGCCAACAAAAATCAAATGCTCCATTTCGACCATTTAATATGTGGTAATAATCAACGTTGTGATACTGACTGCGAGTATTATTGGAAGAGGTTACGGTGTAGTGCGCGTTCAGGAGAAGATACTGACGACTTAAATGCTGTGGCGACGGTCGCTAATATTTTTAATACCAGCCATTGGTCACACGTTCAACCTACACTAAATACCAAACTATATCCAGGATATCAACGCTTGTCTTATTTTCAAGATATTGAATTGACGGATGACTTTGAAATCTTAAAAAATAAAGTCAACAGTTTTGTGATTAGAGGTAGCCAGATTAGCGGAACCTCTTCTTATGCTGGCATTATTCGTGGCGCACAAATGGCTAAAGCAGGGACAAACCCAAGGCGTTTGATTATTTTATTGTCTGATGGCGCGGATAACTTTACTGATACAACCGATAAGCTAATTAAAGCTGGCATGTGTACTAACATAATTGAGCACTTAAACAGCCTTAATGTTGATGGTGAGCCAGTTAAAGCAAGGATGACTGCGGTAGGTTTTGCAGATAGTAAAGATATTCAACCTCAAATGGAGTCCTGTGCTGGTGAAGGCAATGTGTTTTCGGCAGAGAATCCGGATCAAATCAAAAATAAAATCCTCGAGCTTATCACTGAAGAAATCGGCCACCTCGCCCCATAACAAGGAGCATCCAATGATTAAATGGATCAATATTGCACTCGTGCTGAGCCTTCCCAATATCGTGTGGGCGAATGACGCGTTATTTGATACCGACTGCGTCATGCAAGAGGGGGCGGCACATTATCAGGTAACGACCGGTGAGAGCGTCATCGCGCGCACCTATCAGGATAATAGACTACTCGCGGTTGCGCCCCAAACCATCGCCAATAATCAGTGGCTGGTCGCACAAATTGATGCACTTGATGTGTCGCCACAGTGTACCAGTTTTATTAAAAGCCATGCCTATTGGCAGCACGCGCCCAATTCGCCGGTGGCACGTGTGCATTTTGACTTTGATACGTCGCGTTTATCTCCTCAAGGCCAAGCTATTTTGCAACGCTTCGCAAATTCGCTGGCAAAATATCCATCAGAGGTGTCGGTGACCGGTCATACCGACAATGTCGGCAGCGTACAATATAACCAGCAACTGTCACAACGACGGGTGGACGCGGTTGCCCCCTTTATTCCGTCGGCTGACGGCAATACAGTGACGGTAAGCGGTCAAGGTGAAACACGGCCAGCTGCGACGAATCACACCGAGCAAGGGCATGCCATTAATCGCCGCGTTGATATTCGTATTAGTCAATAACGTGTAGATAAAAAACGCGCCACTGGAGTCATCCGTGGCGCGTTTTTTGACGGTATATTGATTATTCGCCTTGCTGACGTAGTGTCACTGAGGCTGCGTTACGGACACAGTATCATTGACGAAGCACTTTCGCGGCTGCGACCATGTTTTTTAGTGCTGGGATCACTTCATCCCATTGCCGGGTTTTTAGGCCGCAATCGGGATTCACCCACAACCTTTCTGCGGGGACCCGCGCGGCGGCTTTTTCCATTAAGCCAACGATTTGCGCCTGGCTTGGTGTATTGGGGGAGTGAATATCGTACACACCTGGGCCAATATCATTGGGATAGTCAAAGTGATCAAAGGCATCAAGCAGTTCCATATCCGAGCGGGATGTTTCAATGGTGATCACGTCGGCGTCCATGTCAGCAATCGATGCAATAATATCGTTAAACTCGGAATAACACATATGGGTGTGGATTTGCGTTTCATCACGCACACCATTGGCGGCAATTTTAAACGCGTTAATCGCCCAATCAAGATAGCCTTGCCACTCACTGCGACGCAGCGGTAAGCCTTCACGCAGTGCCGCTTCATCTATTTGAATGATTTTAGTGCCGGCTTTCTCAAGATCTTGCACCTCTTGGCGGATCGCCAGTGCCAGTTGATTACAGGTTTGCGATCGCGGCTGATCATCGCGTACAAACGACCAGTTAAGAATAGTTACCGGCCCGGTTAACATCCCTTTGAGTGGCTTCTCAGTGAGAGATTGGGCGTATTGGGTCCATTCTACTGTCATCGCTTTAGGGCGCTCAATATCACCAAATAAAATTGGCGGCTTCACGCAGCGAGAGCCATACGATTGCACCCAACCAAACTGGCTAAACACATAACCATCCAGCTGCTCGCCAAAGTACTCCACCATATCATTACGCTCAGCTTCACCGTGGACTAGGACATCCAACCCCAATGCCTCTTGCTTTTCTACCGCATGGGCGATCTCTTTGCGCATAATGTCTTGATAGGTGGCGGCATCAATCTCGCCTTTTTTGTATTGTAAGCGGGTTTGGCGAATGGTACTGGTCTGTGGAAACGACCCAATGGTAGTGGTCGGGAAACGTGGCAGATTAAGCTGCTCGCTTTGCAGGCGAATACGATCTGCAAACGGGCGCTGCCGTACACCCAAATGAGGTGTCATCGCAGCCAGTGCGGCTTGCACGTTAGGATTGTGCACACGCGGTGATTGCTGACGGCTTTCGATTGCCTCGCGGTTATTGTCCAGCGCTGACTGAACGGTTTGACGGCCGTGATTAAGGGCGCGCGCGAGGATATCCAGCTCCTCTAGCTTTTGATGCGCAAAGGCAAGCCAGTTTTTTACCTCAGGATCGAGCTTGTGCTCGCTGGCCAAGTCGACCGGTACATGGAGTAAGGAGCAAGAGGGTGCAAGCCAGAGGCGATCGGCGAGTGCCTGGTGTATCGGTTCGAGCCATTCTAGCGTGGCATTAAGATCGGTTTTCCAGACGTTGCGACCATTAATCACCCCGAGAGACAGCACTTGGTGATCGCCCAGCGCTTCTTGGTATGACAACACATCACCGCGACCACGAACTGCATCCAGGTGCCAGCCATCAACAGGCAATGATTGCGCTAGTGCACGGTTTTCTGCCTGCTCGTCGAAGTAGCTCGCCAGTAATAATTTCACCTTAGTTTGGCTTAATGCGTGATACGCATTTTTCAGAGCAGCTTGCCATTCAGGTGCGAGTTCCGTGACCAAAATCGGCTCATCAATTTGTATCCACTCCACCCCTTCTTCTGCCAGTTTGCTCAGTAGTGTTTGATACACGGGCAAGAGGTTATCCAGTAGATCCAGCTTGTTAGAGGTATCTTTTTCTTTGCCTAGCCAAAGGTAAGTGACGGGGCCGACTAAAACTGGCTTGGCGTTTGTACCGGCTTGCTTGGCTTCTTCCAGTTGGGCCAACAGGTTGTCAGCATGCAGACTAAAGGTGGTTTGCGCGGTAAATTCTGGCACGATGTAGTGATAATTGGTGTCAAACCACTTGGTCATCTCACCGGCGTGCACGCACTGGCAACCACTATCATTCGCTGAGCGACCACGGGCGACACGGAAGTAGTTATCTAACGTGTTATCTTGGTGAGTGGCAACACGGTCAGGGACATTGCCGACTAAAAAACTGGTGTCGAGCACATGGTCATAAAACGAAAAATCACCGACCGGTGCCGTGTCGAGTTGACTTTGTTGTTGCCAGTGGGTGCGGCGCAGATCTGCCGCAATGTTGGTTAAGTCTTGTTGTGATGATTCACCGCGCCAGTAACGCTCGAGTGCGAATTTAAGTTCGCGCTGTGCGCCAATACGGGGAAAGCCGAGATTATGTGTTTTAGCCATCTATACGTCCTCCTTTTTGATTGAGTTCAGCATAGGGCTTTCTCGTTATGAACTAAAATGGCATTATTTCATCAATCAATGAATTTTAGTCATGGGGTCGATATGTTAGAACGCCACCATCTTCACATTCTACGCGCGATTAAAGAGCAGGGCTCGCTCACCGCGGCGGCAGACACCCTGTATCTCACCCAATCCGCGATTAGTCATGCGATGAAAAAGTTAGAAAGTCAGCTCGGGATCAGCTTGTGGCAAAAATCCGGACGACAGCTTCACTTTACGCGAGCAGGTGAGTACTTGCTTACGCTGTCTGATCGTATGCTTCCGCAGTTTGAGCATGCCGAACAGCAGCTTAAACAATTTGCCCAAGGCCAGCGCGGCACACTGCGTATTGGCATGGAGTGTCACCCTTGTTATCAGTGGTTACTTAAAGTGGTGGAGCCTTTTTTGCACCAATGGCCAGATGTCGATGTTGACGTGAAACAAAAGTTCCAATTCGGTGGTTTGGGCGCATTGTTTGGCCATGATATTGACGTGCTAGTCACGCCCGATCCCTTGCTTAAGCCAGGCATAGAATACGTATCTGTGTTCGATTACGAACTGGTGCTGGTCACAAGCGAGCGAAGTGCGTTGGCGGCGTTTGACTATGTTGAGCCTCAGCAAGTGACACAGGAAGTGCTCATTACCTACCCCGTTGATCAATCGCGTTTGGATGTGTTTACCCAGTTTTTGGCGCCGGCACACTGTGCGCCACGCAAACACAAAACGATTGAAACGACAGACATTATGTTGCAGATGGTTGCCGCTGATCGTGGGATTGCGGCACTCCCCAAATGGCTGGCTTTAGAATATCAACAGCGTTTAAAGCTACATATACTTCGCATGGGCAAAACAGGTATTCATAAAGCGATCCATTTGGGTGTACGGAAAGGTGAAAGCGACGATTACATCCAAGACTTCATCGCAAAAGCAGGCTCGATCGTAATCAACTAGAGCACTGACAGATAGAAGACCCAATCACTATGTTGTTAGCATTTTAAGCCAGCATTACGCATCGTTTCAAACACCCACCTATACTTACGTATTGTCTCAATTTTGAGCCGTACAAAGTGCACATTTCGGAGTAAAA
Organism: Salinivibrio socompensis S35; assembly: GCF_000513715.1. Taxonomy (GTDB): domain Bacteria; phylum Pseudomonadota; class Gammaproteobacteria; order Enterobacterales; family Vibrionaceae; genus Salinivibrio; species Salinivibrio socompensis. The sequence goes on along the minus strand of NZ_AQOD01000046.1, from coordinate 1,692 downwards.
TTACTTTCGAATAAGTCTAATTCCTTAGATAATGCAAGCGATAGACTTTGAATGCACATCACATTTTTTATGGATAAAGAGTCCCGGCTATGAAATCAATCTCGCTCTCTCGCAATGTAAATGTCGAAACTATTCAAGGAAATGGTGTGCTGCTTGTCAATGGCACGCCAATGACAGTGACCGAAGGTACGTCGTTTCCATCAGGCACCGAGCTAGTCCTGCCAGATAACAGTGAGGCGGTCATTGTATTAAGCGACGGAACGTTATTAGCGATTGAGCCTCAAGGGGACCAGCCAGGCGCATTGCTCGACGGGTTACCTCAAGACGTACAAGATGAAATAGCCGAGATTCAGCAACAAATTCTTGATGGTGAAGGCGAGATCACCATTGAGGATGATCAAGCGACGGCGGCCGGTGGGGAAGCTGCAGCCGGCAGTGGCTCATGGAGCTATGTCAATCTAGAGCGTGATGGAAGCGAGACCATCGCGGGGTCAGGGTTTGATACCGACTCGATTGCGACCACTGATGGTGCAATTGGGAGCGATGCTGAAGGGGAAGTAGGGCTTGAGATTGACACCACCGCCCCCGGTTCTCCTGGTGTGACCATTCTTAATGATGCTAACAACGACGGTATCATCAGCGGGCAAGAACTAGGCGACGGGATCCAGGTATTGATCGACCTGTCCAATACCGATGCCAACCCGGGGGATGTATTAACCGTTGATGGGCAAACCTCGACCATTACCGAGCAAAACATTGCAGACGGCACCGTCACCATCACACTGTCTGACCCCCCTGCAGACGGTGAAACGCTAACCGTAGAAGCCACTATTACTGATACCTCCGGCAACACCTCCGCGCCGGGCAGTGATCAAGTAGAGATTGATACTACCGCGGATGCCGGCACGGTCAGCGTGAACAACATCACCAGCGATGACGTGATCAACGCGCAAGAAGCGGGCGAGACCATTACGGTCACCGGCAGCGCGAGCGGCGGCGACATCGCCGAAGGCGATACCGTTGCGATGACCATCAACGGCGAAGACTACGAAACCACCGTGGATGAAAACGGCGAGTGGAGCGTGGACGTGGCCGGCAGCGACCTGGCGGCGGACACCGAGTTCGAGGTGGTCGTGAGCTCGTCGGATGACGCGGGCAATACGGTAGACAGCACCACGACCTCTACGCACACAGTCGACACCCAGGCGGGTGAGGACAACAGCGCGCCGACGGTCACCATCACCGAAGACGCCAACAATGATGGCGTGATCAGCAGTGACGAGCTCGATGGCCAGGTCGACGTGAACGTCGACTTGCCAGCCGGTGCCGTGGCCGGTGACACCATCAGCGTCAGCGATGGCACCACCACCAACGACATCGTGTTGGCCGATACCGACATCACCAACGGCAGCGTTGCGACCTCGTTCGATGCGCCAGCGGAAGGTGAAACCCTCACCGTGACAGCGGTGCTGGAAGACCAGTTCGGCAACACCTCGGCAGAAGGCAGCGACAGCGCCGTGCTCGACACCCAGGCGGGTGACGACCAGCCGACTATCGACTTGAATGCGGTAGGCGATGGCAACCTCAGCGCGAGCGAAGCGGATGCGGTGACGTTGGACGGTACAACTGACAACGTCGAAGCCGGTCAGACAGTGACCTTGACCGTGACCGACAGCGCGGACCCAGCCAACA
>NZ_AQOD01000045.1 GCF_000513715.1 Salinivibrio socompensis S35 | reverse complement strand
TAAATGTCCACCATCTTCCACTTCCCTCAGCCGAGGCGATGCGATCTCGTCTAGAGACGAAGCGTCAATGGGCGGTCAATCAGGCCTATGGCCCGATGCTCAAGTTTGTGCCGGTGCTTGCAGCCAAGAAAAAGGGGTTTGATGTTCTTTTTGAAGCCTTGCAAGAAGGTGATCGTCTTATTCGGGCAAATATGACTTTGACGCTGTTTTCACCAACGGAAGACGCGTCCATCAGCTCTGTTTCAAATGCTCGAACGTACTTCAAAGAACTCGGATTTGAGCTGATGGAAGACAAGTACTTCTGTTTGCCCATTTTTCTGAATGCCCTGCCATTTGGAGCCGACCGCCAGGCGATGAACGACTTGTTTCGATTCAAGACCATGGCGACACGGCATGTGATCCCTCTGTTGCCTTTGTTTGCAGATTGGAAAGGCACAGGCACGCCAGTGATTAACTTTGTTTCCCGTAATGGCCAGATCATGAGTGTGTCCCTTTATGACTCGGGCAGTAATTACAACTGTTGCATCGCGGCGCAATCGGGATCGGGCAAGTCATTCCTAGTGAACGAAATCATCTCCTCCTACATATCTGAAGGCGGGCAATGCTGGGTGATTGATGTTGGCCGCTCCTATGAAAAGCTGTGTGAAGTTTATGACGGAGAGTTCTTACAGTTCGGGCGGGACAGTGGCATTTGCTTAAACCCGTTTGAAATCGTTGAGGACTATGACGAAGAAGCGGATGTACTGGTTGGATTATTGGCCGCAATGGCCGCGCCTACGCAGTCATTAACCGATTTTCAGATGGCCAACCTAAAGCGCCAGACCCGTGAACTGTGGGAGAAAAAAGGTCGTGCCATGTTAGTTGATGATGTGGCAGATGCCTTGAAAAATCACGAAGACCGACGTGTGCAAGACGTGGGTGAGCAGCTCTATCCGTTTACGACACAGGGCGAATATGGCCGTTTCTTTAATGGTCACAACAATATTCGCTTCAAAAACCGTTTCACCGTTCTGGAGTTAGAAGAGCTCAAGGGGCGCAAGCACCTGCAACAAGTGGTGTTGCTTCAGCTTATCTACCAAATCCAGCAAGAGATGTACTTAGGTGAGCGGGATCGTCGCAAGATTGTGTTCATTGACGAAGCCTGGGATCTGCTGACTCAAGGTGATGTCGGTAAGTTCATCGAGACGGGTTACCGGCGATTTCGAAAATATGGCGGCAGTGCTGTAACGGTAACGCAGTCGGTTAACGATTTGTATGACAGCCCTACAGGTAAAGCCATCGCTGAAAACTCGGCCAATATGTACCTGCTTGGTCAAAAAGCTGAAACCATCAACGCGCTCAAAAAAGAAGGCCGCTTGCCACTAGGTGAAGGCGGTTATGAGTACCTGAAAACCGTTCATACCGTCACGGGTGTCTATTCCGAAATTTTCTTTATTACCGAGATGGGCACCGGGATTGGCCGCCTCATCGTCGATCCGTTTCACAAGCTGTTGTACTCGTCCCGTGCAGAAGATGTAAACGCGATTAAGCAGTTAACGCGCAAAGGCCTTTCTGTTGCTGATGCCATCTCCCAGTTGTTAAAGGAGCGAGGCTATGAATAAGTCCACGCTTTGGCCATTTATGGCTCTATTACTTTGTCTGTTGCTGGTAGCGGTTTAATGACCAGCTGGCTCTTAATGAAAACACTCGAACCCATCCACAGCCAGTTGGCGTTAAGTACGCCCATTGCAGTCGTGGATTTTGGAGAGGCGGTGTTGTCACTGGGCCCCAATGCCAGCGAACAAGACATCGAATCCAGGTTGCTTCAGATCAATCAGCAAATTGAAAAGTTAAAAGCAGCCGGTTTTATCGTGCTGGATGCCCAAGCGGTGGTGGGTGCTGATGATTCTGTATTTGTGCCAGTAGGCTCAAAGGAGGTGTCTCATGCAGATACTCCGTAAAAGAATGCCTTGGCGGCCATATCTCATTCGGTTGACCGTTCTTGCGTTAATCATGGCCTTGGTAGGCACCTACGCCATGATGCGCTACCGAATAGGTATTGATACCCAGCAAGAGCGCTGCCTGCCTGATACCACGGTGTATCTGATTGACCTATGGAATAAAGAGCCCGTTAAGGATGGTTTGTATGCCTTCCACTCAAAAGGACTCGCTCCGTTATATAACGACGGTACTCGGATGCTGAAACGCCTAACAGGGATGCCTGGGGATGAAGTCAATGTGACGCCTGAGCATGTGCTGGTGAATGGTGCTCAAGTCTCTACCGGCATGGCATTAGCCCAGCGTCTTGGTGTGGCTGAAACAGAATTTAGCCGCTCGTTGACGCTGCAAGAAAACGAATATTGGTTTTCCGGCGAGGCTGCTACGAGTTTCGACTCCCGCTATTGGAATGCCGTTAAGCGCGAGCAGATTGTCGGTCGCGCTTGGCCGCTTTGGTAGGAGGTAGATGATGCAAAGACTATGTCTCTTATTTTTGTTGGTTGCTCCATTGTCTTGGGTTCAAGTTTCCTGGGCACAAGAGCCTTTTCCGTTGTCTGACGAGGACAAAAAGATCGTCGAAATGAGCCGCAGCATTTTACAAAGTGCTGTGGATGGTTCATCTGAATTTATCGAGCCTTTTGCACCGGTTGAACAACCTGTGTCGCTCAAACACAGCGATGAATGGTTGATATTTGCATCGTCCTCATTGGGTGATTCGTCACTGAAGCAGCTATTTAAAGAGGCCAGTGCTACCGGTGCTATTGTGTTGTTTCGGGGAATTCCTGAAGGAAAGACCTTGGGGGCGGCTATCCGTGATTGGCATACCCTGATGGCGGGACTTGATCCTGTTCCTCAGGTTCGAATCGATCCGAAAGCTTTGTGCACTGGCGGTTGACTAGCGTGCCTGCCATTTTCCGCATAGAAGATGACAAGGTGACTGCAAGTGCACTAGGGGTTTACAGCAAGGACTGGTTGCAGCGTCAAATTGAAACAGGAAATACCGGTTCATTGGGTCAACGTGGTCCAATTCATTCGATTTTAGAACCGGATTTGATGCAAGTGGCGATGCAGCGTTTACAGTCGCTTGACCTGGGCGCGTTAAAGAAAAAAGCCATTGAGCGTTTCTGGTCTCGCCAAACATTTACTGACTTACCCAAAGCCACGCAGTATCGGATAAGAATGGTTGATCCAACCATCGTCATGCAGCGGCCACTATTGGATGCCAATGGCCGAACATTGATCCCAGCAGGAGCGCGTATTAACCCGCTCAAAGCCTTGCCATTTACTCAGCAGCTCATCGTGTTTAATGCGTCGAACGCTGAAGAAGTAAACGCAGTTGCGCATTGGCTTGAGGGCCAAGATAGGACACTGCGCCGCATTACGCTTATCACCACGCAGCTCGACCGTGCTCAAGGTTGGAATCGACTCAATGCGCTCGAAAAGACATTGGACAGTCCGGTTTACCTTCTCAATGCCTCGCTAAAGCAGCGCTTTGATTTGCAAGTCACCCCATCGTTTGTTCAAGCAAAGGGGCTCGCGTTTGAAATAGAAGAAATTCCAGCAAAGGAGCTTGTTCATGAAAAAGCTCAATAAATACGTATCGTCGGTTGCGGACTCTCGTTGTCATGCTTGTCCTGGGCGCATCTATTCCTGCAAAAGCCGAACTGACCTGCCCAGACGCGGGTTTAATGTCGGGCAAGTTGCTGACGGATGTTTGCTGGTCATGCATTTTTCCTATCCGGGTTGCAGGGCTTCCTCTTGGCTCTGGCAGTGTCCCAAGCGGCGCATCAAACAAGTCATTTTGCTTATGTGAAGACAACTTAGGCGTGCCAAGGCCAGGTATTGTTACCAGCATGTGGGAGCCAGCGCGTCTGATTGAACTGGTCAGAACGCCGGGTTGTTCGCCTTCACTGGGAGGGATTCGTTTACCGTTAGGTGATAGGAGACTGCAAGGTGGTCATGGCGAAGGTGAATACGACACCGGTGATCTCGCTTTCTACCATTACCATTATTACGCCTTTCCGCTTTTGGTCATGCTCGATTTGTTCATGGATGGCAATTGCAATGCCGATGGTTACATGGACTTTGACTTGATGTATTTGTCGGAATTGGACCCAACATGGCTGAACGATGAACTGGCCTTTTTTACTCAGCCTGAAGCGGCTGCCGTTGCCAATCCATTGGCTATATCTGCTTGTACCGCTGACGCTGCTTCATCAACGCTTGGTGAACCCATCGACCAGTTATTTTGGTGTGCTGGCAGTTGGGGGCATCTCTACCCGTTATCTGGCCACACCTTAGCCTTCGGCTCATTAGCAGAAAACACCAGTCATTTAGCGGCGCGTGCAATCGCGGCTCAGCATAGGCGTGGTCTTGCTAGGCGAACAATGGGGAACAGTGCGCTATGTCGACCTGTTATCGAACCCATGCTGCCGAAATCCCAATACAAGATGAGTATGTTCTTCCCTGTACCGGAAACTGAAAGTGCGCATGTCATCGGTGAAAGCACCATGAAATGGGGAGAGTGGCGAACAATCCCCGGTGCCGGTGAAGATGCGCTCTACATTTTGTGGCGCTGGCAAGACTGCTGTAACTCGGGAGGTTAACCATGAAACCAACACTTTTTACCCGAGTGTTAGCGGGTGTTTTATCAATCACTATGGCGTGCTTGCCCTTACATGGTGTGGCCGCTGATGTGCAGCGCCAATCCGGCCTAAGCGGACAACAAGAAGGTAAGCAATTGCTGCAAAACTGGACGATGCCCGCACTCAATGGCAATACATTGTCGGTGCCGAATGGCAGTGGTAATGAGTCCATTAACTTGCAAGAGCTTTTCCCTGGTATGGATCAGGCTCATTGGATGTTTTAACGGGCGTTTATGGCTCTGATGCCAGCATGAATCAATTGGGGACACAGCGCCAAGAGAGCATGGCATCCGAAAGTGGCGCTACGGGTGAGGCGTTTCGCTCGCTACAGCAAATCAAAGACAGGTCTCGGCCAGATATGGTCAATGATCCGCTTTGGGCATTAACTGATGCAGTTCAAACTGACCCTAATCTATTGACGCAAAGCTTCCCAGGCTGTGAGTCTCAAGGTGAAGGAAGCCCAAACTACCAGCAATGTGACAGGCTCAATACAGCGGTTAACAGCTGCACTATTACTCACGATTACACGGCAGGCATTATTGAGCATGTTTCAGGACCGATGAACCTTCGCTCTTGTGGTGAGGGGTGTCTTGAAGTTTGGATAGGACGAATTGGTGACAACTACTGGAGTGGCAGTTGTAAAGTGTTCGAACAGGCCATCACACTCAAAGTCGTGAACCCCGATGCGATTACCTCAGCCGTTCTTGAGTACGCCAAATGGGATGACTACATGCAAGTGTGGCTTGGCGATCAGAAAGTCTGGTCTGGGCCGAACAATAACTTTCCACCAGAAACGGCAGGTCGCTGCGAGCTCAGTACCAGTTGGGAGCGCAATCCAAATACCGATCTCACTGCCAAGCTTAAAGCGGTAGAACCCGGTTTAGAAGTGCCGGTAAAAATTCGCGTATCGGTTACGGGTAGTGGTGAGGGGTATGCACGCATCAAGGTGCGTTTTGATCCAACCAAGGTGGTGATGAATGATAGTTGGTCGCCACAATCCTGTATCGAACAAGCAGCGGATATCCCGACGAAGTTTTCAGACTACAGCATTCAATGCATGGATCAGCCTTCTTCAACCAACGGATGTACGGTGGTCAATGGTGTTTCAGTTTGTGAATCCTACTTTGCCCCAAGCCCTGTGACTGGCATATCGCCTTTGTGTCGGCGTGTACAAGTTAGTGTGGATGATGAAAGCTATAAGGGGATTGAAAATCAGGCCTGCCAAGTGCTTGAAGCGAATCCTTCCTGTGGGTTCATGTCGTCAGAATGTGCCGAAACCAATGATAAAGGTGAATGCATTCGTCTTACCGATACCTATGACTGTGGATTGCAAACCAGCGATCCAAAGTGCGTGGTATCCAACCTTATGCCGAGTAGCTTTGAGGCCTGTGAGCCTACGCAGACGATTACGCCATTTACTGAAACCAAGCATGTACCGGATTACCAGGTGTGCGAGAAGATCAGCACGCTTACTCAGTGTCAGTTAGAGCGACGTGTATCCGCCGAAACACATCAACAAAACTTGTCCATTGAGCGCGGTTGCTTTAGCTCTGAAACGCTCAGCTTTGTTCCACAGCACAGCAGTACTATGCAAACTGGAAACGCGACACTGAGGATTTTTGATAATCAAAATACTGAGATAAAAATCACCGAGTCGCCGTCAAAGGCAAATGGTTGGAAAACGACACTCTCACTGACGGGCAATAAAGAAGCGGTCACAGAGACGAAACCGTCCATTAAGTACCCTGAAATGACCTGTCCAAAAGGAACCTTGGTTGGTTCATTGTGTAAGGTCGTTAATGGGTCGATTATTTCGTGGCATGAACCCCAGGAAGTCACTCGTTCCAGATGTGAGCCCGGCTGGAACAAAGTCGATTTCGATACTTGCAGCCGAGAAATTCAGAAGTGTTTGGTTCCTGCGAAACTGAGTGCTTCCTTGACCTTCTCTGGCAAGTACTTAGAGCAGGACGTTATTCATCAATCAAGTGATCCGGGCATAGACCAATGCTTGATGCAAACGGATCAGTTCACTGCGGTACAGTGGCAGTGTTTGGATACGGGCACAAAACGAATCGACGGGTTAACGGTTGGTAGTGGCGAGTTGGCCAATCTTGGAAGCCTTTATCCGGCGGTTGTTTCGTCTCCTGCTCATTTAACCAGTCGCGGCAGTTCTGATGGACTGGGGCTCTCATGCTGGAGGGCAAGAGCGACCTACAATGCTTCGACTGCTCATCCAGAGTTCAACATGGGCAGCTCAGATAGCTGGGTAGATGCCAATGGTAATACGCAAACCATCGTCAATAACGGACAAAATACGACCACCAATACGTGTGCCGCGCTAGAGCAAAACTCGGCCTGTCAGTATGTCAGAACCGAATGCACTGAAGGCGGGGCTGGTCATGAAGGCTTCTGTTATATCCAAAGTTTGGTGTATGACTGCGGACAAAGCGTTGAAGTGCAAAATGCTCGAATGGAAACTCAATACAACTGTGAGGGGCCTGTTCGCTGTATGGGCACAGATTGTTTAGAGCCAGAGTCAATCAAGCAGGCTAACTTTGCAGAGGCCGCTGCAATGCTTAATGCGGCGCAGTTTATGACCAATGATATGTCATGTACGGGAGCTGATGGCCAAGATAACGTTGAGTGTACGGTTTTTAAAGGTAATGCTGGCCAGTGCAAAAAAGCCGTTGGTGGCATAGTGGATTGCTGTGAAAAGCCAAGTGGTGTGTCGTTATCGGACTACATCACGATGATCGTGGCGGTTAACAAACTTGATACGGCAGTCATGGCCATGAATCCGTCTTCGGCAATCTATGGTTCATGGAATACGCTCAGGGAGCCAATTACCAGCACCTGGAGTGCGGTCAAAGAGCCCTTTGTGTCTGCATGGGACTCTCTTATGGGGGCTGGGCCATCAACGGCTGCTGGCGCGGGAGCGGAGCAAGCTGCGACTGGCTTCATGCAGGTGTTGACCAACAAAACGGCTGAATGGGTAGGTACTACCTTTGGTTCGGGAGCGCAATCGGCACTGTTTAGCAACGTTGGTGGCGCGGTTGGAGCCGACGGTGTCGTTTCGGGTGGTAACTTTGCGCTGGGTGGCGCAGCTGGCGCGGTTCTGAGTACGGTTATGACGGCCTACATGATTTATTCAGTCACTATGATCCTCATTCAGCTTATCTGGAAATGTGAGCAGAGCGAGTTTGAAATGAACGCCAAGCGGGTATTGAAGAGTTGCCACTATGTAGGCTCTTACTGCAAGTCTAAGTTCTTAGGTGCCTGTGTTGAAAAACGGCAGTCATATTGCTGCTTTACTTCGCCACTTTCACGGATCATTCAAGAACAAGTACGTCCTCAATTGGGCCTTGGCTGGGGTAGTGCGAAGTCACCAAACTGTGAAGGTTTGACCGCGAGTCAGTTAAACCAGGTAGATTGGAGCCATGTCAATCTGGATGAATGGATAGGTATCTTATCGATTACGGGCAACCTACCCGAAGTACCGTCACTGGATCTGGAAAGACTCACAGGCTCAGGAAGTACGCTAAACGTTGATGGAAACCGTCAAAGTGCCGCAAACAGAGCTATTGAAAGGCTAAACGGAATGGATACCCAGAAACTGCGTCAGGAGGCGACAGAAGAAATTTCGGGGAATAATTGAGCTCGTCCTTATAAAAAAGCTGCGCCAATAATGTTCCATATTGGTTACTTTAATGAGCATAATGCGCCTTAAGGTAACCATTTTGGTACTTTGTGGTTGCTATGATTTTTAAGTGCAAATATCAGCGACTAGAATCCCTAGAATAATATTTA
>NZ_AQOD01000044.1 GCF_000513715.1 Salinivibrio socompensis S35 | reverse complement strand
GTCGTTAGGCTGGTATCGGATTTAAACCCTAACTGAAGGCCAACGTGTGAACTTCACCGTTGAGCAAGGCCAAAAAGGCCCACAGGCGTCTGACGTTTCTGTTGCATAAGAAACCAAGTCTGATTGATAAAGGGCGCCTAGGCGTCCTTTTTTTATATCTATAACTTACCTACCATCCCCACCATCGATAAAACGCGAAAACATCCGCGTGTCATCATAAAAAACAATAATCCTACAAATTAATACCATAAACGCTTTACAAGTGAGCAGATTGCTGTACGGTGGTCACAGCTCTGGAACACGGAGCGTCAATGATTCATCAAGTAAAAGGCAACATAAGCTGCACTATTATCTGTATTATAGAGTTTCTAACGTTACCCGCTTTCGCTTCTAGACATGTCATCGACTCCGTTCAAAGCTATCCTATTTTTAGTAATTTAAGAGAGAATGATTATGTCTAATCAAGCAACTGGTATCGTCAAATGGTTTAACGAAGAGAAAGGGTTTGGTTTCATTACCCGCGAAAACGGCGAAAAGGATGTATTTGTCCATTTCCGTTCAATCGTTGGTGAAGGCTTCAAAACCCTGATTGAAGGTCAACACGTTAACTTCACCGTTGAACAAGGCCAAAAAGGCCTACAGGCCGCTGACGTTTCTGTCGCATAAGAAACCAAGTCTGATTGATAAAGGGCGCTTAGGCGTCCTTTTTTTGTGTCTATCATTCGGGGGCGACCCTATCTATAAAGACAAAATGTATAAACACAAAACCAAAAAAGCCCCAGCTGTTTGGCGCACGCTAGCTGGGGCTTTTTGTCGTTTAGGTTCGCTGTCGCTAGATTTGGTGTCGCTTAGCTTCGCTGCATTTGTTGACGCTTTTTCAAAAAGGTCAGCCAGCTTTCTACCGCGTCATCCGGCGCAATCTGTTTGGCGAGGCGCGCTTGTTTCAGTGCCTGCTCATACTGCTTAAGCTTGTAATGAGCCCGGACCTTTGCCAACGCAATCTCTCTATTCGAGGCGCCTTTATCGGCATGCTCAAGCGAAGTAAGCGCTTGCTGATATTCACCTTGCTGGATCTGCATTAACGCGAGTTGCCAGTGATATTGGCTGTTCTTTTTCGCGGGCCTGTTTCCACGCCCCGATCGCTTGTGGCCATTCCCGAGCCTGCTGCCAAAGGCTAGCCTGTTGCGCCAGCGTTTGCGCATCTTGTTCAGGCGCCGGCAACGCGTTTAACCATTGCGCTGCGCGCTCTGGCACGCCCTCGTTCGCATATAACTGGGCCACTGTACGCTGTTCACTTGCCGTAAGCGTGATACCTTGACGCTTAGCCAGTAAGTAAGTGCTAATTGCTTCTTTAGGCTGTTCTAATCGGACATAGTTGCCAGCCAGTTGACGCCACCATTGCTTATTATCCGGCTCATGCTTAATCAGCGCCTTCAGCGTCGGTGTGGCACCACGCCATTGCTCAAGCTGAAGCTGTGCCCCTAATTTGAGCGATAATGCCGACACACTGGCAACGCCGGTCACCACACGTTGATAATCGGGATACGCTTTTAATACCTTGCCCCACTGTTCGCGCTGATAATGTGCCTGCATAATACGCAGCCACACATCCTCACTTTGATCCGCTTTTTCTTCAGGGATTGCGCGAGCCAACGGATAGTAATATTGTAAGGCCGACGCATACTGGCCATCGATCAATAATAAATCAGCTAACATGCGCTTGGTTTGCCACGCTTGTGCATCTTGGAGCTGCTCACTGTCTACCGCCCGCTGAATATGCACAATGGCTTTGTCGTTGTTACCATATTGCCAATAAAATACACCAGTGTGCGATCCACAAACGCTTTATCATACGCCCGACTCACGCTTAAATCGTCGAGCAGAGCAATGGCTTCACCCAGTTTCGCGTCTTGCTCAAGGGTTTGGGCTTTCTCAATTGAGCGTGCCACCGAGGGTGAAAGCTGCGCGACAGCAGGCACCGACATCAATAGCACGACACTAATAAATAGTTTTTTCCACATCAGCGTAAATTAAACTCCAATTTAACCTGTTGCCCAGGTTGCGCCACGGCTTCACCGTCCACTACTTTGGCTCATATTTCCACTTCCGCAGTGCACGTAATGCCTCACGTTCAAACACTCGCGGTGGGTTGGCATCAACAACCGTTATATCTTGCGGCCGGCCGGAAGGGCTAATGGTGAAACTGACCACCACATAGCCTTCTAAGTTTCGCCGCATGGCGCGCGGCGGATAATTCGGCTCCACCCGAAACAGCGGCATCGCCTGTTGGTTATTGGGGCCGGTATTAAGGTTTAGCTCACCCAATGATGGCGCTTGCACCATCACCCTTGAGTCCCGCTTTGCAGGTTCAGATTCGGCATATCAGGCTGAGGTGAAGACGTCGACTGAGATTGCGTCTGTGTCACCGGCGTCGGCGTATCTGGCACCTCTGGCGGTTTGGGCCGCTCCGGCACACTCCGTTGGCGACGCTGCACCTCGGTATCCGGCTCTTGCATAAAAATATCGATACGCATTGATGTCGACGCGTCCTGCGGACGCTGGCTACTATGACCCACCATCAATGCCATCAGCATAAAAAGCCCCAAGGTAAACACTAGCGCCATCGGCATTGAAATCAGCCATCGTTTCATTACGGCGACTCCGTCGCCAACGCAATGCTGCCAATCCCGGCGCCTTTCGCCGCATCCATCACTTTAACAACCGTGCCATTGTAAGCCAGTTCATCGGCCTGAATCACCAAGGCCGCATCCGGTTTATCCAGCAACAGGTGCTCTAGCGTGGCTTCGACGCGCTCAACATCCACCAAACGTTTATCGATATAAATGTCGTTCGAGGCCGTCACCGCAATAAAAATCCCAGCGTCTTTCTGACTGGTGGCGTGGCTCGCTTCTGGACGGTTTACTTCTACGCCTGACTCACGCACAAACGAACTGGTGACGATAAAAAAGATCAACATGATGAACACAATGTCCAGCATGGAGGTTAAATCAACTTGCGCTTCTTCGCGCTGTTTTTGGGCTCGAATCAATCGCATTACTGACTCCGAAGCGCCTGCTCCAGCGCAATTTCGCGGCGCTGACAGGCTTTAACTAAACGAGCATGGGCAAACATCCCAGCTAAGGCCGCAACCATTCCCGCCATCGTCGGTAAGGTTGCCATGGAGATCCCTGATGCCATTAAACGCGGATCGCTGGTCCCTTGAGTGGCCATCACATCAAACACAGAAATCATACCGGTCACCGTGCCAAGCAATCCGAGCATCGGGCAGATCGCCACCAAGGCTTTGATAAACCCTAAATAACGTCCCAACTCGTGCTGGGCTTGAAACAAGACCCCCTGGCGAATAGAACGGGCATACCAAGAGCGCTGATCAGCGCGCGCCTGCCAAGCACGCACCCAAGCATCACGTTGCACGGGAAAGCGAGAGAACAGATACAACAGCCGTTCAATCACCAGCAGCCAACACACAAACACCACCGCACCGAGCCACCATAACACCGGCCCACCTTGCGTCATAAAGTGGCGCAAGGTGCTACCCATGTCTTGTTGGCTCAACTGTGAGAATAACTCGACGTCTATCATGCCGTTTGTCCGGTTGCCGCCTGATTGTCTGTGGTTTCTGCTTGCTCGGCCACCAAGCTAATGCTCTGTTTCTCCAGCATGCCGCGAATATGGTCCGCCTGGCCACTGAGAATATTATGCGCTAACAGCAAGGGGATCGCGGCAATCAGACCCAGCACCGTAGTCACCAGGGCCATTGAAATCCCATCGGCCATGACTTTCGGATCGCCATTACCAAACTGGGTGATCACCTGGAAGGTTTCGATCATCCCGGTCACGGTGCCTAATAGGCCCAACATCGGTGCCAACGCCGCCAATAGTTTGAGCATCGATAAGCCTTTTTCACAGCCTTGTTGCTCATCCACTACGGCTTCAAGCAAGCGCAGCTCCAACGATTCAACATCACGCTGCGGCGCATCATGGTAGACCTTCAGCACACGACCAAGCGGGTTATCTTCCGGTGTATCGGGATGCTTCAATTGGCGATGCATCTTGGCGTGAATCGACAGACAAACCGCGCCGACGGTATAGCGCAATGAGCAAGCCGACTGCCAACAAGGTGGCAATCACTTTGGCGACAAAGCCGCCTTGTGCGAAGCGATCGCCCAAGCTCGGCGCGTTTTCTAGCTGGCCTAGCAAAGTGCCTCGAGCCGGATCAATCAGTACAGTCTCGCCCACTGAAGACACCGCTTGTTCAAGGGTTGAAGTGGTTAACGTATTGTCCGGTTGGGCACGGTACGGCACCGCAACCTGGCGTTCGGTCTGCCAATTTAGGTAACCTTGATCATTGACCAAACCGATGTTACCTACGCGCACAACGGCTTGCTCCGATGTCACACCTTGCGCATTCACCACCGGTAAAGACAGGGCTTGCAGCTCGCCACTGGTTTGCATTTGCGTGAGCATGCCTTGCCACAGGGTATTAAGCTGCTTGAGCGATGGCAGCGTATCGGCCGCGACAATATCTGACACGGTCTGATTAAATGCTGGCTGAGTGATGCCTACATAACTTGAGATCCCATCGGTTTGCAGGGTTTTGCTCGCTTGACGCACCACGCCAAATAGCTCACCCAAACTGCCCGACTCTAAGCGAAGTTTTTCTTCCAACGACGCCAGTTGCTGCTCGTTGTCACTAAAGGTATCGCTCAGCTTTTCGGTTTCCGCCTCTAGCGCGTGACGGGTCGTTTTTAACTGCTCAAGCTTGGCGCGTAGTTCACGCTCGGTCATCGCAAATTCGGCTTCGCGCGCCTGGTTATGCTCACGCGCCTGCTGCTGTGCTTGCTCGGTTTGACCAACGAGATCGTCTGCCTGAGTCAAAGGGGCAACCGCGACAAGACACGCTGCCGCGAATAGGGTTTTCCAGCTCATGATTTCACCCCTTGGTTGGCACTTAATGGCAGAGATAACAACGATGGCGCCACTTGTTTTTGTGCCACCGCAAAGGCCTTGTCCACCGCCTCACCGGCGCTGGCATCCAGTTCTATCCATTTTTCATCCCGGGTGCTCCATACCCAATGCTGCTGGCCATCGAGGCGACGCGCCACCAGCGAGACACGGCCAAGGTGCAATACATCCACTTGAATATCGCGGCCGTTCAGGGCAATCGTGTCTTGATAGGCATCGAGCTTGCTGCCGTAATCGCGCTCAATTTGATACGCCTCGAGGATACGACGGAATTTCTCTGAGTCGGCCACATCGGCGCGACCCATCATCGCCTTAAGCTTTTCAACACGTGCTTGGCGTTGATCGGCTTTGAGTGGAATGTCGTTAGCAAGCCACTGCTCAAGCCCCCCGAGCATGCGATACATCAAGGGCACAATGCCTTGACGCGTCTCTTTGATCTCGGTGATTTGATCGCGCAGGCTCTGGGCCTCTACCTGTTGGTTGCTGACTAAGTGTTGTAGGTGATCACGGTAGATTTCGAGGTTACTGATCTGCGCCTGGATTTGTTCAATTTCTTGACGCATCGCCAAACTGCTGTCGGCACGGCGATTAATACGTGATTGCGACTGGGCCGCTTCTTGCGTGGTTTTACCCTCGATGGCTTGCGCCTGTTCGAGCTGATCGGCACCGGCAACGGGAGTAAGCGCCAAACAAGAGGCGATCCCCACAGCAAGGCGAAGAGAAGATGGTTTTATCATGGTGATATCTGCAAACATGCTTAATGACAGGGCTTCCGCCCCAAACAAAAGTGAGAATAGTTTCTATTTGCGTGTAATGTACCGAGTTTGGCGGCAAAGATCTAGCCTAGCAGTAAAGGAGATCGGAGAATATTGCGGCTTATCAGTAAATGACAACGTATATCTATTGACTACATACAAAAACCATTTAGACTGTGTATCAAATAGATACACAGGATGGTGTTATGGCTACAAAAACAGCGCCAATCAACATGCGCGTACAGCCATCGGTAAGAGACATTATCGATGCTGCGGCAAGTTTGAAAAAAGTCGATAGAACCGTATTCATTCAGCAAGCAGCGCTTAATGAAGCGCATAACATACTGGCCGAACAACGGGATTTTGTCCTTGAAGCAAAGGCGTTTGAAGCTTTCGACAACGAACTTAGTGCAGAGCCGCGAGCGCTTGAAGGCATGAAAGATCTGTTCAATAGGAAAGCGCCTTGGGAATAAGTGCACCCACACTACTGACTGATGAGCACCAGATTAATGCCTTTCAATGTGGCGTTGAAGCACTCGATACATGGTTAAGAAAACAGGCGTTAAAGAGCCAAAAGCGCGGAACCGCGAGAGTGTATGTTGCCAATGACACAGCAGCCCACCAAGTGATTGGGTACTATGCCATTGCCATGGGTTCAGTATCGAGAGAGCACGCATTTAGCTCACTACGGAGAAATAGCCCTGACCCGATTCCTATGGTGATTTTAGCAAGGCTTGGGGTGGATAACGCCTATCAAGGTCAAGGCATTGCAGCCGGTCTTTTAAAAGATTGTATCATTCGCTCAATACAAGCAATGAACGCTGTTGGTGGCGCGGGCATTTTAGTTCATGCCATTGATACCAGTGCGCAAACGTTCTACAAAAAATTTGGCTTCAAAGAGTCGACGTTTGACCCTTTAGTACTCATGGCACGCATCTGCGATATCGAAAAATCATTGTCCATAGACTGAGGTGATGACTCGCTGCCATGATTCAAACTCCTTATGCATTATCACGCCAGAGAGTAGGAACGAGTGATCAATACGCTGTTTTTTCCGAGGTGTTTTCTCTCGTTCCCACGCTCCTGCGTGGGAATGCATATCTCGCTACCATTCACGACAAACCGCCAACAACCCCGGCGTGCCCATGTAATCTCTGGCACTCGAATAACGCCAGTGTGCTGCTTCATCAACATAGCCCCGCTTCACCGGATTTTGATGAATGTACTCGATCTTCTGCCGCATCATAGCGTCGTTTTGTATCAATTCAGGATGCACACCCTCCTGCCAAAACTGATAAGCGCGATCAACTTTGTGGGCTTTTTTATAAAACGCCAATTGATCCAGAATTTGTTTAACGTTGCGCTCAGCAAGGTATTGAATCAGATTTCTCGCCGTCCATGATTTCAATCGAGCGATATCATGATCCAATGCCTGACTTTGCAGCACTAAATGACAGTGGTTTTCTAGCACCATCCAAGCATAAACGTTAAGGCCGTTTCTGCTTAAAAAACGCAAAGCATCTAGCAAGATATTCACGGTGCCGGGACGAGTAAAAACAGGGATCCAGTGCAGTATGGTCAACGTCACGAAGTGTGGTAAGTGAGGCTCGGTGATTTTGTAGCGGCTTCTCCCCATAGTTAAAACTCCTTATGCATTCCCACGCAGGAGCGTGGGAACGAGATAGTGAACAGCGCTCAAACCTAAACCGAGGGCGCTTTACTCAGAATGTGCTCTCGATTAGCTTACAACTTTCTTCCATTTCGAGTAATTCGCAACAACATCATATTTGGCGTTCTCACTCGTAATCTCTGCACTAATTTTTTCAGAGAATTTCCTAGGGCGTGTTGATCTTTCGTGATTGTTTTTTGAACGGCATGATAAGGCGTTATAATCTCTTTCGCCAAAAACAAACTGTAACGCCA
>NZ_AQOD01000043.1 GCF_000513715.1 Salinivibrio socompensis S35 | reverse complement strand
TCTATAAGTATCGACATTTAGTTGAGAATGCTTCGCGAGGATTAAGCACTTCCGAGCAATATCAACGAGATATGATAAGTTAGCAAGAAATTACGCCAGTATGGTATCACTGGCGTTTACTATAATGTGGCTGCCGATGTATTGCTGAATAAAATGTGT
This sequence comes from Salinivibrio socompensis S35, assembly GCF_000513715.1. Classification (GTDB taxonomy): domain Bacteria; phylum Pseudomonadota; class Gammaproteobacteria; order Enterobacterales; family Vibrionaceae; genus Salinivibrio; species Salinivibrio socompensis. The sequence continues at coordinate 14,901 of NZ_AQOD01000043.1, read as the reverse complement.
ACAGCAAAGATCAACACGCCCTAGTGATGTGACCGATGATATGGCATCGTTAGAGCTCGATGCTTTGATTCATGCGGCAGATTTACTGATGTATCGCGCCAAGCACCGTGGCCGTAACCAAGTGATGCTCGCCTCGTCTCAATCCGTGAACATGCCCGTTTCTGCGATGTAATCCTTTTTATCTCGCCATACCTTATCAGACACGACATCCTACCGAGAAAACCGGCCCCTTTTTAGTGGTCGGTTTTTTTATCAACCGGTTATCTGTGGCTTTGGTGATTGTGATTGTTCGGAAAGTCATATTCCATTAACGCGACGCGCTAACAGCGTCTGGACAAGCAGGTGCCGGGCATGCCGCAATCGCCTGAATGCGGCGACGATGAAGCTCATCACGAATGGCGGCGCCTTTGAATCCTGCATCGACAATGGGTTTTACATCCACTTTTTGCGCACAGGCAAACCGCTCACGCAATGCATCGGCCTGCGGATAATGATAGTTTTCTCGCCCTTTACGACCGCGAACATCGGCCAAACACGCCAGCGCTAATTGCTCGACCCGCTCAGGCTTTCGCCACGCATCGAGTTGATTAAACAGCGCGACCCAGTGTTCAGGACTTAACTGCTCGCATTTATGGATCTTTGAGTGATGCGCACTGACCTCGAGGCTAAATCCCGATATTGATTTGGGATTTTAAGCCGTCCGCACAACGCTTTGATCACCGGTAGTCCTCGATCGCCGTGACCGCGGTGGCCGGGCAGAATCGATGCTGGGGTGAGGGCTTTACCAAGATCATGCACTTGTGCAGCAAAGCGGATGAATGGGTCATCGGTTAATGAGGCAGCATAGCGGCTTACCATTTCAGTGTGAATGCCTGTGTCTACTTCGGGGTGCCAGTTCGCTGGGTTAGGGACACCGTAAAGTGCATCTATTTCAGGCATGACCACCGCTAACGCCCCACAGGCTCTGAGCGCGGAAATAAAGACATCCGGCCGCTCGCTACTGAGTGATTTTTCCCACTCGCGCCACACGCGCTCAGGGGTCAGGTGCGCCAGTTCATCATTGGCGACCATCTGCTTCATTAACGCCAGTGTATTGTCGGCGAGGGTAAAACCAAGGTGCGCAAAGCGGGCAGCGAAACGAGCGACGCGTAGCACACGCAACGGGTCTTCGCTAAAGGCGGGTGAGACATGGCGCAAAATTCGATTTTGTAAATCTTGCTGGCCACCATAAGGATCAATCAAGGTGCCATCTTCATCTTGGGCAATGGCGTTGATGGTGAGATCGCGCCGCTGCAAATCGGCCTCTAACGAGATATCCGGTGAAAAGTCACACACAAAACCGGTGTAGCCTTGGCCTGACTTACGTTCTGTGCGTGCTAATGCGTATTCTTCATGCGTTTTAGGATGCAAAAAGACGGGGAAGTCCTGGCCTACTTGCTGATAGCCTGTGGTTTGCATTTGCTTCACTGTCGCGCCCACCACGACCCAATCTTTGTCCATGACCGGTAAGCCTAACAACGCATCGCGTACCGCGCCGCCGACAAGATAGTGTTTCACAAAAAGCTCCTTGATTGCAGAAAGTGAAGACACAGCAAAGGGTCTGTGTCATCTCATGACTGAAGTATACATATAGCGTAGCAGCACGCCCACCGTGTGCCGATGATGGTTATGGCAGGATGGCAAATAAATCATGCCGAGAGTAAAAAAAACCTGGATAAAACGAGGGGGATACAAAAAGTGGGCAGGCCTAAAAGAAAATAGGCTGCAAACGCAGCCTATATCAGATAATTATTACGCCCAACCGTCACGGCGACGCTTTTTACGTGGAATGATATGCGGTAGCACAAGGCCGAACAGTAGGCCGGCTCCGGCTACCATGCCCCCGTAAGTGAACCAGCGCATTAATAAGTCATCTTTTTGCGTATCAATTTTGGCACGCAACGCGCGAATTTCATTTTGTGCATCAATCAACTTTTTATTGAGTTCACTGCTGTGTGTTTCTAGCTTCTCGATTTGCGCATTACGCTTTTTGAGCGATTCGACCAATCCTTTTTGTTGCGCTTTGGCATCATCTTGTGCGCTCGATAAGGCCGTCTTCACCTTTTTCAGCTCTGCTTTCAGCGCTGGCACGCGCTCTTTCAAGCCAGGTTGTGTGGTGACATAGTCACTTTTTACCCAGCCTTTACGGCCGCGACTATCGACAATTTGCGCATAGCCCTCACTTTGATCGCGCTTGAGTACGGTGATTTTATCACCGGCATCAACACTGCCGATAATGCGATATTGTGTACCAGGGCCAGAGTGCATATAGGTAAATAATTCATCAGAAATATAGTTCTCCGCCATTGCTTGCGGCGCGGTAACGAGAACGAATAGCAATATGAGAGCAGAATACAGGTGTTTCACGTCTGGGGTCCTTTGCATTATTTAGTGTGGGACACATCGGCTTTGCTAGGCATAGTGCCATAGGCTAAAAAGAAAGGGGAGCCATGCCCCCTTTTTTTTGACTGTGATTTAACATCGCTGCCGACGGTTAAATAAATAAGGTGGCCATCACTTCGTAAAAGATCACTGCCAACAATGCGCCTGCGGGGAGGGTTATTAGCCACGAGGCGACAATATTGCGCACCACACCTAGATTGAGTGCCGCAATGCCTCTGGCAAACCCAACACCCAGAACACCACCAACCAATGTTTGCGTGGTCGAGATCGGCAAGCCCGTTCCCGAGGCTAAAACGACTGTGCTCGCGGTGGCTAATTGTGCCGCAAATCCGCGACTGGGTGTCAGTTCGGTAATTCCTGAGCCAACGGTCGCCATCACGCGATGTCCCAAGGTCGCGAGGCCGATCACAATACCGGCACCGCCCATGGGAAGGATCCACCAAGCAATGTGTGCTTTTTCTGCCACAGCACCGAGGTTTTGCACGGTCGCGACAATGGCTGACAATGGGCCAATTGCATTGGCAACGTCGTTTGAGCCATGCGCGAAGGCCATAGCACATGCCGTGACCACCATGAGTAAGCTGAATATACGCTCAACACCATGAAAGCCTTGGCTCTCATCGCCCCGATACTTTCTGGAGATGTAATACACGCCAAAAAACATCACCAACGCGGACAGCACAATGGAAGCACTGACTGACTCTAGTGTGGTCAAATGCAAGCCAACATGCTTGAGCCCTTTTTTGATCGTCACCATCGCAATAATAAACGCGGTGAAAAACATATAAATGGGGACAAAACGTTTCGCATTGAGTACGGGACGGTCGGATGTCAAAATGAGGCGTTTGGCACTGAGAAAGATAAAGTAGGCAAAAAGGCCGGAGATAAAGGGGGTGATCACCCAACTGCCAACGATGCTTTGCACGGTATGCCAATCGACAGCTTCAGAGCCAACCGATAGGCAAGCAAAGCCAATGATCGCACCGATAATCGAATGAGTGGTGGAGACCGGCCAGCCCATATAGGAGGCCAGGAGCAGCCATGTGCCGGCGGCGAGGAGGGCTGACATCATACCAAAGACTAACTCTAAAGGTTGATCGGCATAGAAGCTGGTATCGATAACCCCTTTTCTAATCGTATCTGTGACTTCACCGCCGGCTAAATAGGCGCCGGCAAATTCAAAAATCATCGCAACAATAATGGCTTGCTTGATGGTGAGCGCTTTGGAGCCGACAGAGGTCCCCATCGCATTGGCGACATCATTGGCACCAATACCAATCGCCATTAAAAAACCAAAAGCCGCGGCGACCATAATAAGAATGGTCCCGTGATTCATCAGGATTTCCATTGTAATACCTTGTTGTTACATCACTCGGTTAGGAACGGGAAAGCATGACCTCTAAGCGCGCACCAACACGTTGCGCTTGATCAGCAATTTCGCCGACCCACTCGAGGATTTTGTACAAGAACATGACGTCGACAGGGTTGTACTCCTGTTCCACAGCCATCAATGCCTGGCGAAGCTGGATTTGCATTGAGTCAGTATCATCCTCAATCATATCCAACTGATGAATCATTTCGGCCACTAAGGTGACTTCGCGTCCTTTAAATCCAGTCTCAAGCAGCTCTTCGAGTTCATTGATCACCCGGCGTGCTTGAGCGGCTGCATCTAGGCACCGTTGTACATAAGCAATGAAAGCGGTGTTCATTGTCGGGGGCATACGAAGCTGGCGACCGATCACACGGCCGGCAATATCCTTGGACAAGTTTGCCAATTTATCTTGCTGCGTCAGTAGCTCGAGCATGTCTGTCCGATCAACGGGCATAAACAAACCACGGGGCAGCTTGAGCCGGATATTGCGCTTCAGGGTGTCAGCGTCTTTCTCTATCTCGGAGATTTGGTGACGGAGTTGATTTGCCTTTTCCCAGTCTTGCTGCTCGCAAGCATGAAAAAACGGGATCAGTAATTCACAACAATCATTTACACGATTGACGTGGCGTTGCAGAGGTTTAATGGGGCTTTTTGCGAATAGCCCAACAATTGTATTGACTGGCATAGCCGTAATCTACCTGGTTGCCTCACGCCCAAAGGGCTAAGAGTGGAGGCCAAACGTTCAACGATGATATATCGGAGCGGCGAATGGTAGCGCAGAACATTGGCTAAAGAAACAGCTTTTGTGATCTATGCCGCAGTGCGTTTGATCAATACTGGTTGTTATAGTCCTTGCCGACAAGATCAATTGTTCATATCCTTGTCAGGCAATTGGCTATAGGTACCCGTATGGACACTGAGATAGAGCTCAAATTTTTTGTCTCTTCTGACTTTCCTCACCGCATCCGCGATAAGATCGTCAGTGTAAAGCAGCTACAACAGAGCCAGCGTGAGCTGGGCAACATCTACTTCGATACGCCAGATTTTATCCTACGCAAACACGATATCGGCTTGCGTGTGCGTTGTTTTGATGGTGTTTATATTCAAACGCTCAAAACCGCTGGCCGAGTGGTGGCTGGGCTACATCAGCGTCCAGAATACAACGCTGAGCTTAATGGACCTGAGCCGGACCTTTCTTTGATCCCGGTCGATGCATGGCCCGATAGCCTTGATGTTGATGCATTGAGTCAATCGATTCAGCCGCTCTTTTCTACCGACTTTGTCCGCCAGCAGTGGTTATTGGCCACCGATGACGGGAGTCAAATTGAGCTGGCCAGTGATCAGGGAGAAGTCTCCACCGAAGCCGGTAATAAGGATGTGATTTCTGAGGTCGAGTTAGAACTGATTTCGGGCCAAACCGATGCCTTGTTTTCATTGGCGCGCAACCTTGCCGATGAGGGGGGACTGCGATTAGGAAACTTGAGCAAAGCGGCGCGAGGCTATCGCTTAGCCACGGGCTATCAGGGTGATCCGGTCAAACCCCTATCCATCGTGAAACTGGGTGCTGATGATACGCAAGAGAAAGCGCTGATTCGAATTCTTGAGCATGCGCTCAGTCACTGGCATTACCACGAACAAATCTACATTGAGCGAGAGTCGCTGGATGCGCTGCAGGAAATTCGCTATGCGGTGCTACTGATCCGTCAAGCTTTTGTGCTGTTCGGCAGCGTGGTGCCGAGACGAGCGAGCACGTTATTGCGTCAAGAGTTGCAGTGGTTTGATGGCGAACTCGCTTGGCTGGATAATGCGTGGGCGAACGCACGTTTGTGTGAAGATAAAGGCCAATACCTGCGCAAGCTCAATGCCCGTAAAATCATGGTCAAAGCGTTGAAAGCTAAGCAAACTCAGTTACCAGAGCGCGAAGATATCGTGTCGTTACTTCATTCCTCTCGCTACTGCAACTTACTGCTTGATTTAAGTCGTTGGATTCTCTCTAAAGGTTGGCAGCCGTTTTTAGATGAAAAAGCAGCGGATAAACTGGCCCAACCGATTCAAACCTTGGCCGACAAAGCATTGCCTGAGTCCTGGCATGAATTACTTGATGCTTTTGACGAGAATAAAACACTGACTCGGCATGAATATTTTGATCAGTCCCCACGTCTACAGCGTAACTTGGTGCTAGGGACTTGTTTGGCGTCACTCTTTGATAAAAGTCGTCGTAAAGCCTTCCGACTGCCTTGGCTAGATTTACTGCAAGGCATCGAGGAGCTCCGGTTACTCGAGCCAGTACGCGTCTTGGTCGCCGAGATTGACGATGACGACGATAAGCAGCAAGCGGAAAAGTGGCTAGCAAGAAAAGAAGACTCGCTTTTTCATGCGATGACGCAAAGCCGTCAAACAGGGTTACGTCTCACGCCTTATTGGCAAGAATAAGCGACGCTAAGAAAGCGTGAAAGAGAAAGCAAAAAGCAGCCTGATGGCTGCTTTTTTAGTGAGATCGTTTATGCAAATTAGATGCGTATGTACGCATCATACACTGTGCCTTAGTCTCGAGTGATTCGGTGAAAACCCAACCAAGATCAACCTGTGTTGATGACGTTTGCGTTATAAACGACCAATGCGTCATATGATAATTTGACTAAGTTATCATTATGGACATTGTTTGTGGGCAAATTTCACAAATACGGTAAACAAGGATTCAGCCAGTGTGGTGTTTGCCGATATAACATCACTCAGTATCAATAATCACCCGTTTTTTTGGTCACTCAGTTGGCTTGATAGCGGTCATGGAGCTTTCAGGATTATGGCTAAACATACCTTCTATGCGTGGGAAAAACCCGTCACCAAGCTGCGCTTGATCCCAAAACTTGTGATTCTGATGGTCTTTAGCACCATTATTCTGGTCGGCAAGCAAATGTGGGACGCCAATACCTTTCGCCAATCTGTGATTGATTTCACTCTGAGTCAGACCCAAGAGCTTGCCCGTTCTAGTGCCGCAATGACCAGCACGTTGATCGAGCAACCCGACGGAGAGCGTCTGATGCGAGAGGCGGTCGATACCATGAACAATGAGTTTAGTGAAGGGGCTTATCTGTTTTTGGTCAATGGCGACACTCGCCAGATCTGGGCGCATCCATCTATGCGCCAATTTGATCAACTGCGTGTGCCTGATGATACCTCAGGCACTGATATTACTGAGCTGTTTCTCAATCAGTCGCAGTCGTTCAGTTACACCGTCTACGATGGCGGGCGGCATGGATATGCGGTGCCTGTGGGCAATAGTGACTGGTGGTTAGTGGCGTCTCAACCCACGTCACAAGCCCAAGCGTATTATAAAGACTATATGGTCAAAGTGGCTTGGCAGACTGCGGTAATGATCGTCTCTTTTATGGTGATCTTGCTGTGCGGGTCTAATATCATGCTGCGCCAAATTAACTACCTGACCGATAGAATTCGTGCGTTGGCGAACCGTGATTTGAGTGAGCCAATTGAAATGAATAGCCAAGACGAATTTGGTGATCTCGCGCGAGAGCTTGAAACCTCTCGTCGGCAATTGGTCGACGTGATTCAAGCGCAGCGACAAGCGTCAGACGATCTGTCTTCTCTTGCTGAGATCATGACCATCAGCATGTCGGAAACCAAGGAGTCGTCGAAAGAGCAGTTCGATGAAATGGATCAGCTGGCATCAGCCATGAGTGAAATGAGTGCGACTGTGCAAACCGTGGCAGAGCATACCCGGGAAGCGGCCAAAGCGACCGAAAGCTCAAGCCAGCAAGCCAGAAGCGGCCAGGCGCACGTAAGCAGCACCATTAACACGATCAATGCACTTTCAAATGACATTAGCGAATCATCACAAGTGGTCGGCCAGGTCGACGCCCAAGTGGAGAAAATCGGTACTGTGGTGGTGACCATCCAAGGCATATCAGAGCAAACCAACCTCTTGGCACTCAACGCGGCAATTGAAGCGGCCCGAGCTGGTGATACCGGGCGTGGCTTTGCGGTTGTGGCTGACGAAGTGCGCAAACTGGCACAACACACCCAAGAAGCAACGGTTGAAATTCAAGAGATGATTACCCAACTGCAGCAAAGTGCGCAAAAAGCTGTAGGGTTGATGGATAGGAGCGTGACGGAAGCCAGTGCTGGGGTGGAATCCGTGAGCCAAGCAGGTGGCGAGTTGGAACAAATTGTGACTCAAATTCAATCACTGAATGATATGAACTTCCAAATTGCCTCGTCGGCAGAGCAACAAGCGTCGGTGGCGGGTGAAATGAATCAAAACCTGACCAATGTAAAAGACTTGGTTCAAGCGTCAGTGACGGTGATGGGCGAACTTCACGAAACGGCCGAAATGGTGGAGCAAAGCGCTCAGTCACTCAAAGATAAGATCGATGCCTTTAAAGTGTAACCGTCGCACATTCACTTTCCTATAAAGACAACGGCTCGCTGCATTAGTGAGCCGTTTTTGTTAGTGTCAAACTAGGATCTATTAAAAGGAATGCCCATGGTGTTGTCTGACTCTCTTTCTGCCAATCTGAATCAGTATTGGACCCAATTGGCTGAATTCGCTCCCCAAGCACTCGACCAATGGCAAGGACCAGCTCGCGACCAGTTAGAAAAGGCGTTGGTCTGTAGCGATTTTTTTGCCTCTGCGTTAGCGCAAACTGACGGACTGTTGGAATGGCTATACCAACATCACCGTGACGTGTCACGCGAGGCTTGCTATCAGCCGGAACTACTGGCGGCGTTAGAGGAGGTTGAGGATGAGCACGCGTTTCATCGTCAGCTTCGTCTGTGTCGGCAACGCGAGCTTGTCTGGATTGCCTGGTGCGACATTCATCAGCAATGGCCAGTGGAAGCGAGTTTACAGCATTTGTCGGCCTTGGCTGAAGCACAGATCCTCAGTGCTTATCACTGGTTATATCAGCGTTGTTGTCATGATTGGGGCACGCCAATGAGCCCCGATGGCGAGCCCCAGCCTATGTTGATCTTGGGTATGGGGAAGCTAGGAGGGGGTGAGCTCAACTTTTCCTCTGATATCGATTTGATTTTCACTTACCCAGAAAATGGTGAAACCCAAGGGGCCAGGCGCAGTATTGCTAATGCCCAATTTTTTACTCGCCTCGGGCAAAGATTGATAAAAGCACTCGACCAACCGACGATGGACGGTTTTTGCTATCGCGTTGATATGCGATTGCGCCCATTTGGCGACAGTGGCCCTTTAGTGATGAGCTTTTCTGCACTGGAGGATTACTACCAAGAACAAGGGCGTGATTGGGAGCGGTACGCCATGATCAAAGCCCGAGTGATGGGTAAAGAGCAATACGACTGCTATCAAACCCTCAGACAAATGCTGCGTCCTTTTGTTTTTCGGCGCTATATCGATTTTAGCGCGATACAAGCTTTACGACGGATGAAGCAGTTAATTCAGCGCGAGGTGCGCCGGCGTGGACTCACCGACAACATTAAACTTGGCGCGGGGGGCATTCGAGAAATTGAATTTATTGCTCAATCCTTCCAACTCATTCGCGGTGGACGAGAGCCGAGTTTACGGCAACGCGGCTTATTGGAAACGCTCGATGCGATAGAAGAGTTAGGGCTACTGCCAGCGTCTGAGGTGAGTCAATTAAAGATCGCCTATTGCTATTTGCGTCGGGTCGAGAACCTATTGCAAGCCATTGACGATAAACAAACCCAGACGTTGCCCGATAACGCCCTTGACCGTGAGCGCCTCTCCCTTGCCATGGGAACCAAAGACTGGGCGAGTTTACACGCGGAGATAGCGCGACACATGCAGGCGGTGAATCAGATTTTTTCTGGTTTAATTGGCGAAGATGAGCAAGATAGCGAAACGGATGTCGACAGTGAGTATCACGATCTATGGGCGATGGCGCGCGATATCGGCAACACTAAATTGATCCTCTCCGGGCTTGATGTGCTGGAGACGAATATTGCCGAACAATTATTAGCGTTTAAGCAAGAGCTGGCGAAACGGACGGTCGGCCCGCGCGGACGCGAGGTCGTTAATCGTCTGATGCCGGTATTGTTAAGTAAATTATTAACCTTGCCTGAGCCGCAACAGGTTCTGCCGCATATCACCCATTTGTTATTGAATATTGCTACGCGAACAACCTATTTAGAGCTATTGGATGAACATCCAGGGGCCATTGACCAAGTCCTTCGGCTTTGTACCGCCAGCCCCATGGTGGCGGAAAAGCTGGCGCGCTATCCCTTACTATTGGATGAGCTGCTAGATCTGACTCACTTGTATCAACCCCTCGCGCCCGATGCGTACCACAGCGAATTGCGAGATTATCTTGCTCGAATCCCGGTTGAGGATATGGAGCAGCAGATGGAGGCGGTACGTCAGTTTAAGCAAACTCAGCTATTAAAAATTGCCGCCGCCGATATCGCCGGTGTCTTACCGGTGATGCGGGTGAGCGATCATCTGACTTACTTGGCGGAAGCGATTATCGAAGCGGTGGTTAACCAAGCTTGGCATCAAATGGTCGATAAATATGGGCAGCCGACCCATCTGGCCGATCGTGATGGCCGTGGGTTTGCGGTGGTTGGTTACGGAAAACTGGGCGGATGGGAGTTAGGATATAACTCCGACTTGGATGTGGTGTTTCTACATGACTGTCCCACTGATGTGGAAACCGATGGCCGGAAAGTGATCGACGGTCGGCAGTTTTACCTACGGTTAGCGCAGCGCATTGTGCATCTTTTTTCCACCCGAACACCGTCTGGCGTCTTGTATGAAATCGACACCCGCTTACGCCCGTCCGGCACCTCAGGCATGCTGGTCAGCACCTTAGATGCTTATGCCGAATACCAACAGACAGAAGCTTGGACATGGGAGCATCAAGCGTTGGTTCGAGCGCGAATGATTTACGGCGATCCCGACCTTGAATCTGGATTCACACAGGTGCGGCATCGCATTTTAGCGACCTTGCGGGAACCGGAAAAGCTGCGCGAACAAGTCAGTGGCATGCGTGAAAAAATGCGCCAACACAAAGCGACGGGCGATCATACGGTCTTTTCGATTAAGCAGGACAGCGGTGGGATCACTGACATTGAGTTTTTGGCTCAATACCTGGTGTTGCGATATAGCGAGCAGCAGCCCGCATTGACCCGCTACAGTGACAATGCGCGGATTTTTGAGCAAGCCGGTGAGCTTAATGTGATGCCGGCTGAGCAAGCCGAGCGCCTGAAATCGGCATATACCCGCATGCGAAATGCCTTGCATCGAAGCCACTTGGCTGGAGAGAGTGGCAAGGTCGAAGCCAGTGCATTCTTAGAGGAACGAGATGCCGTGACGCAAGCCTGGCAACAATGGTTAGCGGGAGATAAGGCGTAGTCAGTCAATCATGGTGCGCTATGCTGGGGCCAGAGGTGCTGGCCCCATGTTGAGCTGCTATTCGACAGTTTGGATCGGGATAAAGCAAAGTAGCGGTGCTCAATAAAGCGAGGGTTCGCCCTCTGGACGCGTTTTAAAGCGGCGATGTAACCACATATATTGTTCCGGCGCTTGCAAAATTAAACGCTCAACCGCTTGATTGGTAACGACGGTAGCCGCATGGGTATCTTTGGGGAAATCTTGGATAGGAGGGTGGATGGTTACCCGGTACTGCCCACCGCGTCGCGATCTCACAATAGAGAACGGCACGACCACTGCATGACCTGCCTGCGCGAGTAAGCTCGTCCCTGTCGTGGTGCACGCTTTATCCACCGCGAATAATGGCGCAAAGGCTGAACGGCGTCGGCCATAGTCATGATCTGGTGCATACCACACCCTATCGCCTTGCTTGAGATGATGGATCATCGCTTTAACGTCTTTTCTGTCAATCGCGCCATTGTGTCGTGTTCGGCCACGGAGCTGGAACCAATCATAAACAGGGTTATTATTAGGGCGATACACGCCGACGCCTGGCGTGACTTCACCTAAGCTGCGCGCGCCCAGCTCTAAGTTCATCGAGTGCACCGCGATAACGAGCGCCCCTTTATGCTCTGACTCTAATTGGTGCAAGATATCCAGCCCCTCATACACCATATGCTTTTTGATGCGCCAAGAAGGCCAAAACCAGGCCATACAGGTTTCGAAAAGGGCCAAACCAGAGTTAGCGAAGTTTTCTTTCACCATCGCTTGGCGCGAAGCAGGCTCATTTCCGGGAAACATAACGCCAGATTACGGTCGGCGATATATACGCGCCGCTTCATGAACATATGCATTAGTCGACCTAACCCACGTCCTGCGTAAAATTGAATGCGATAGGGAAGCCAGCTGGCCAAGTACATTAGCCCCACGCCAAGCCAAGTGTGGAGATAGCGAGGGTGAAGAAATCCAATTTGAAATTTGGGCGGTGAAAAATCGCTCATAGCGTTAATGACTCGTGAAAACAGAAAATAGAACGGGCCGTCAGGCACGCGCTGCATTGTAAAGTAAATTACGGAGACTGTCCTGTGCTTGTCTATCAGGCGGATGTTGAGATTGTGCGCAGCGTAGGCCAGCACGCGCCCCCATTTGCTTTTTGGCTATGCTATTATCGCTCGGTAACGACAGTATTCGGAGATCCAGATGAAACTCAGCCTTCCTGATTATAACCAAGCTAATGTCCTGGTCGTCGGTGATGTGATGCTTGACCGCTATTGGTATGGCCCAACCGGACGTATATCACCAGAAGCGCCCGTGCCAGTGGTCAAAATCAATCAAACGGAAGAGCGCCCTGGTGGGGCGGCTAACGTGGCCATGAACATTGCTGCCTTAGGAGGGCATACCCAGTTAATTGGCTTAACAGGGAAGGATGAACAAGCGGATGCGCTCACTCAAACCCTGGATTCTTTGCACGTTAATTGCGATTTTGTTGCACTGGACTCTCACCCGACGATTACCAAGTTACGGGTGATGAGCCGTAATCAGCAGTTGATCCGGTTAGATTTCGAAGAAGGGTTTGCGGGGGTGGATCTCACCCCGATGTTCGCCAAGGTAGAAGCGGCATTACCCAAGGCGCAGGCGATGATCTTATCGGATTATGCCAAAGGCGCGCTGGCGCAAGTACAATCACTGATCCAAGCGGCGAATAAAGCCGGCGTGACTACCTTGGTGGATCCGAAAGGAACGGACTTTGAACGCTATCGTGGCGCCAGTCTGCTCACCCCAAATCTGACCGAGTTTGAAGCCGTCGCTGGTACGGTGACCGACGATCAAAGTTTGGAAGAAAAAGGCTTGGCGCTGATTGAACGCTATGAGCTGGGTGCGTTGTTGGTTACGCGCAGTGAACAAGGGATGACACTACTTCGTCCTGATGCCGCGCCGCTCAACCTGCCGACGCTGGCAAAAGAAGTGTATGACGTCACCGGTGCGGGTGATACCGTCATTTCAGTACTCGCAGCCTCACTTGCCGCCGGCAAACCCATCGAGCAAGCCTGTGCGCTTGCCAATGCCGCTGCCGGTGTGGTGGTGGGTAAACTGGGTACTTCAACTCTCTCTACCATTGAATTAACCGAAGCCGTCCACGGTTCGCACGAATCCGGCTTTGGGGTCACTACAGAGTCGCCATTGATCGAAGCGGTCAAGGTTGCCCAAGGGCGCGGTGAAAAAGTGGTGATGACCAATGGTTGCTTCGATATTTTGCATGCCGGTCATGTCGCCTATTTGAACGAAGCGGCCAAACTGGGCGATCGCTTGATTGTTGCGGTCAACACCGATGCGTCGGTACAAGGTTTAAAAGGACCAGGCCGTCCGGTGAACCCCACCGATCGTCGTATGGCAGTATTGGCTGGTCTTGGCGCCGTGGATTGGGTGGTGCCTTTTGGCGAAGAAACGCCTGCCCGCCTGATTGGCGCGGTACTGCCAGATTTATTAGTGAAAGGCGGAGACTACCAAGTGAGTGAAATTGCCGGTGCCGAGGCGGTACTTGCCAATGGCGGCGAGGTGAAGGTGCTCAACTTCGAAGAAGGGTGCTCAACCACCGAGATCATTGAATCGATTCGTCGCGGACAATAACCATGGATCACCGCGTTGAACGTGATGAGCGATAAAAGCGAAAACCCTTAAAGTGAGCCGTCATAAAAAAGGTGCCAATGCGGCACCTTTTTTAGATTCAACGCACTGACTAGTCTTGCTTCACCAGCCCTTGGTTAATATCGAGCAAGTCTTGCTCAGTCAAGGTACCGACTGCCTGGTGTAAGCGCAAATGACTTAAAATGTAATCGTAACGCGCGTTTGATAAATTACGGTTAGCATCATACAAACGGCGTGTCGCGTCTAACACATCGACAATGGTACGGGTACCGACTTCAAAGCCGGCTTCGGTGGCTTCTAGTGCTGAACGAGCAGAAATGACCGTTTGTTCATAAGCACGTAGGGCACCAATGGAGGCATTAATGTCGTTGTAGAACGCACGCACGTCTTTTACTGTGCTCCGGTAGGTGGACTCTAGACCCTGCGAGGCGGCGACATATTCGTGTTGTGCTTTTTCAACATTGGCGGAGGTACTGCCACCGGTGAAAAGCGGTAAGCTAAAGTTAAGGCTAGCTGCACCTTCGTTTGAATCACTCGAGAAAGCATCATTGTGCTGATTATCGTTATCTGTCATCCCGTATTGCGCACTGAACGTCAGTGTGGGGAGATGCCCTGTTTTGGCGAGCTTAATCTGCTCTTTGGCGGTGTCGCGGGCAATGCGGCTCGCCAGTAGCTGCAGATTTTTTTCTTCAGCGGTCTTTACCAAGGCAGCCGGTTGCTGCTGTGGGTTGCTCGCACTAAAACGGGCTTTATCCAGTACGCGGAGATCTCTCGGCGCTTGGCCGGTGATCTCACGTAAGCCTTCGTAGCTGTTGGTGAGTGCGTTTTCTGCCAAAATTTCATCGGCGAGCACGGCGTCGAACTGCGCTTGGGCGTCATGTACATCGGTAATCGCAGATAAACCGACTTCAAAACGTTGCTTGGTTTGCTCAAGCTGACGACCCACGGCCGCTTTTTCTGCTTGAATAAATTCGAGCTTGTCCATGGCACGAAGAACATCAAAATAGGCCTGCGCCACGCGTAGCATCAGCTGTGTCTGGGCGGCGTGAGGCAGCATCAAGTTGAC